>JANJUA010000217.1 GCA_024710825.1 Solirubrobacteraceae bacterium | reverse complement strand
GGGCGGGCGCCGGGTCGTTTGGGCTGCCCCCCCCGCTGGCCGCTGCGTTCTCGGGGTGCGGGCGGGGCGCCCGGCCCCCCCGAGGACGCCGGCGAGCGCGTCGAGGAGGCGGTCGCCGGCGGGGCGCGTCTGGACGGCGACCCGGATGCGGGACGGGTCGCCGAAGCGCGCGCCCTCGGCGACGCGCACCTTCGCGCGATGCAGGCGCGCGGCGAGCTCGCCTCCGTCGATCCCGTCCGCGCCGATCCACAGGACGTTGGCCTCGCTGCGCGCCACCTGCAGGCCGCGGTCCCGGAGGACGTCGGTCAGCCGGGCGCGCTCGGCGCGCACCGTCGCGACGCGGCGGGCGAGCACGTCCTCGGCGCCGCGCAGCGCCTCGAGCGCGCCCGCCTGCGCCAGCTCGTTGACCCCCAGCTCGGGCTCCAGGCGCTCGAGCAGCGGCTCGCTGCCCGGCCCCCCGATCGCGTAGCCGATGCGCAGCCCCGCCAGGCCCCAGGCCTTCGAGAACGAGCGGAACACCAGCAGCCGCGGGAACTCCTCCGTGAGCGACGCCGCGCTGAACGGCGCGTACTCCACGAGCGCCTCGTCGAGCAGCACGACGACGCGCTCCGGCAGCCCGCCGAGCAGCGTCCGCAGCGCGTGCTCGTCGAGCCACTCGCCGGTCGGGTCGTTCGGGTTGCACAGCGCCACGATGCGGGTGCGGTCGTCGACCGCGCGCAGGACCGCCTCGACGGTGTGGGAGGACCCGACGGCGACCGGGACGGCCGTCCCGCGCGCCTGGCGCGCCATGACGGGATACAGCGGATAGGAGGGCCACGGGGTGACGAGCGCATCGCCCGGCTCGAGCAGTGCGGACGTCGCCGAGCCGAGCAGCTGCGCGGCCCCGTTGCCGACCACGAGGCGCTCCGGCGGCACGTCGAGGCGGTGCGCGAGCTCGGAGCGCAGCTCGCCCGCGCGTGGCTCGAGGTAGCGCTGGAGTCCGCGCCGCGCCACGAACGTCACGGCGTTGACGACGGTGGACGGCGGAAGCTCGGGCCAGGTCGTGCTCGACAGGTCGATCGGGTCGACGCGCTCGAGCGCACGGCGGCGCTCCTCGGTCGCCCGCGCGCGCAGCTCCCGGTTGACCTCCTCCTCGGGGCGCCCCTCGAACTGGCGGTAGTAGTCGAGCAGGCCCATCAGCCGCCGGGCATGATCGAGGAGCCCAGGCCGGCGATGAACACCAGCCAGATGGTGAACGCGGTTGCGCCGACCGCTGCCCCGAGGCCGAACATCGGGCCGATGATGCCCTTGCGTTGGTCGTGGCCGGCGGCGCGGCGCACGAGCATCCAGGCGGCGTCGAGCCTCTTCAGCACCACGAGCCCGACCATCAGCCCCGCCAGGCAGAGGGCGAAGGCCACGATCATCGCCAGGAAGATCCGGTCCCCCGACGGCCCGGCCACCCGCGCCGCCACCCACATGGCGCCCGCCGGGATCGGTCCCCAGAACAGCACGTTGACGAGCACCATGAGCCCCGCGACCAGCAGGGCGACGAGGTCGTCCGCGCGCTGGCGTCGCGACGAGCCGCGCTCGGGCGGCTTGCGGTACCTGACGGGGGCCGTCCCCGGCCGACGCCCGGTGAAGAGTCCGCCGGTGTCGGTGGGGTCGGTCCGCATGCGTTCAGGTTAGTCCGTGTAGAGCTCGTCGAAGCGGTCGGCGTAGCGCTCCTGGACCACGTTGCGCTTGACCTTCAGCGACGCCGTCAGCTCACCGTCCTCCTGCGACAGGTCGTGCTCGAGCACGAAGAACCTCTTGACCTGCTCGACCTGGGCGTACTTCGCGTTGGCCGTGTCGAGGTCGGCCTGGATCAGGGCGAGCACCCTCGGGTCCTTCGCGAGTGCGGGGATCGAGCTGTCCTCGATGCCCTGAGCCTGCGCCCAGGGGACGATCTCCTCCTCGTCGAGGGTGACGAGCATCACCGGGTACGGGCGCCGGTCGCCGTGCATCACGGCCTGCGAGACCCAGCGGCTCTGCTTGAGGTCGTTCTCCAGGTTGGCCGGCGTCAGGTTCTTGCCGCCCGCGGTGATGATGATGTCCTTCTTGCGGCCCGTGATCGACAGGTAGCCGTCGGCGTCGATCGAGCCGAGGTCGCCGGTGTGCAGCCAGCCGTCGACGACCGCGCCGAACGAGGCGTCGGCGTTGCCGTGGTAGCCGGCGAACACGGTGGGGCCCTTGATGAGGATCTCGCCGTCGTCGGCGATCCGCAGCTCGACGCCCGGAAGCGCCCGCCCCACCGTGCCGAACCTGTGATGCTCGGGGGAGGAGAGCGTGGCGGCCGTGGCGGTCTCGGTGAGGCCGTAGCCCTCCATGACCGGCACGCCGCAGGCCCAGAAGAGCTCGAGGATCTCCTTGGCGATCGGCGCCGCGCCGGTGACGGCCTCCCGCAGGCGGCCGCCGAACGCCGCGCGGACGTTCTTGAACAGCTGCTCGTCGAACTGGTCGTAGGCCGCCTGGAGCTCGGCGGGGATCTCCCGGCCGGCGAGGCGCAGGTCCTCCACCTTGCCGCCCACCTCGACGGCCTTGGCCAGCACGTCGGGCGTCACGTTCGCGCTCACCAGGCCGTAGATCTTCTCGAAGATCCGCGGCACCGACGGCAGGAAGGTCGGCCGGACCTCGGACAGCTCCACGACGATCTGCTTCGTGTCGCCGCCCCAGTAGGCGAGGGCGGTGCCTCCGTCGTACGCCGCGAGCTGGATGAGCAGCGCGAGCGAGTGCGCCAGCGGGAGGTACAGGTAGATCAGGTCGTCGTCCGCCTGGCGGAACACGTCCCGCTGGTTGACCATGTCCACGATCGCGTGGTAGTTGCCGTGAAGCAGGACGCAGCCCTTCGGGGGGCCCGTGGTCCCGGAGGTGTAGATGATCGTGTACCGGTCCTCCGGGCCGACCGCGGCGATGCGGGCGTCGACCTCGGACGGGTCTCCGGCGCGGCCGCGCTCGCGCAGCTCGGCCAGCGGGATGGCGCCCTCCGCCGGCTCGATCGAGATCACGTGGCGCAGCTCGGGGAGCCCGTCGCGCACCGACTGGACCTTCGCGACCTGCGAGGCGTCCTCGCAGAAGACCGCCGTCATGCCCGAGTCGCCGATCACCCAGTCGCACTCCTCGGGGGAGTTCGTCTGGTAGATCGGGACGACGACCGCGCCGGCCATCGTGATGGCGAAGTCCGCGTAGGTCCACTCCGGGCGGGTGCGGCAGAGGATGCCGACGCGGTCGCCCGAGGCGATCCCGAGGTCGATCAGGCCGAGCGCGATCTCGCGCGCGATCCGGTGCAGCTCGGCGAAGCCCACGTCGCGCCACTCGCCCTCGACCTTGTGACGTATCGCGGTGCGGTCCCCGTACAGCTCGGCGGCGCGCGGCAGCAGGTCGGCGATCGTCCTTGACCCGGTCCGTGGGCGGATCGCTGTGGTGGCCTCCATTGCCTCTCTCCTCCTCGATCTGACTGGAGGCCGATGCTACTGGCTGGCCGGCCAAACGCCGACCGTCAGGGCGGCTGGCGCCGCTAGACGCCGCTGGGCTGAGGCTCGCGCGCGGTGACGTGCTCGCGCAGGCTCTCCTGGAAGAGGCTCTTGTCGATGCGGCCCTGGAAGATCGGCACGCCCAGCTCGACGCACTTGGTGATCACTTCCCGGCGCTCGAGACCGGATTCGCGCGCGAGCTCGGTGGGCGTGAGGTGCATCGCCATGGGCCGTCCCCCTTGGGTCGTTGGGATTGCTGGGGAACCTAGCGCGGCTACCGGACGTGTCAAGCCGCGCTGTCAGACGGGGTTCGGAAGGTCCACGAAGGTGTGGCGCACGCCGAAGCGCTCGGCCAGGATCTCGCCGAGCGCGCGTATCCCGAAGGTTTCGGTGGCGTAGTGCCCGGCGGCCACGAACGTCACACCTCCTTCCTGGGCGATCGCCATGATCCGCTCGGCCGGCTCGCCCGTCATGAACGCGTCGAGGCCGAGGGCGATCGCCTCCTGGACGTCGTCGGCGGCACCGCCGCTGACGATGCCGAGCGTGCGGACGTGCGGCGGCCCGGCGGGGAAGGCGAGCGGCTCGCGGGCGGTGAGGTCGCGGATGGCCACGAGCAGGGCGTCGCGGTCGCGTGGCGGGTCGAAGTGGGCGATCACGCCGATCCGCTCGCCGCGGTGCTCGGCGAAGCGCTCGGTCCGCGTGGCGCCGAGGCGGGCGGCGATGAGCGCGTTGTTGCCGATCTCGGGGTGGGCGTCGAGCGGCAGGTGGTAGGCGGCCAGCGCGAGGTCGTGGTCGAAGAGCAGCTTCAGGCGCCGCTTGAGCGCAGGCGTGATCGGTCCCGCCGGCTCGCCCCAGAACAGGCCGTGGTGGACGAGCACGAGGTCGGCGCGCAGAGCGGCCGCGCGCTCGAACAGCTCGGCGGTGGCCGATACGCCGGTCACCACGTGGGTCGTCTCCGCGCGCCCGGGGACCTGGAGCCCGTTGGGCCCGTAGTCGCGAAAGGCCTCCGGGCGCAGGAGCCCGTCGAGGTGGGATAGGAGCTCGTGAAGGGGCGGCATCGGCTTCTTGCACCGTACCGATCACCGGTGGCCGTCGACGACCGGGTCGCGCGTCGGCGATACTTCGCTGCCCGTGCCCCGATCCCCCACGTCGCTCCCCGGCAGGTGACCGCCGAGCCGCCCGAGCCCGGCGCGTTCCTCGAGTCGCTCACGGACTCGAGCCTCTACTCGATCGGCGCCTACTTCACCGACCGCCACCCGGACCTCGTCGACGACGTCGTCGCCCAGGCGCAGGCGATCGAGGACGAGGGTCTCGAGCGCTACGCCGTCCGGGAGGAGATCGAGCTCGAGCGCGCCTTCCAGACCCTCATGACGGGCCTGGCGGTGAGGTACTACAAGGCGGTGGCCGGCGGAGCGGGCTAGACTGGATCACCTCATCGGGGCGTGGCGCAGCCTGGTAGCGCGCACCGTTCGGGTCGGTGAGGTCCCGAGTTCAAATCTCGGCGCCCCGATTTCAATCATCTAGACGCAGGACCGCGCAGAACCGCGAACCCGAGCGGGGATGCGCTGCGCAGGACCACGAAGAACCGCGAAACGAGAAACCGCGCGTTTGCGGGACGAACTGTGCGCATAGGTCCCGGGCATGTCCGCCCGCGTGCGACGGACTGTCCCCTCGGTCCCCAGCTCGGATCGTGCGAATCTCGGCGGCTACGGTCGCGCACACGGCGGTCGCCGTGGGGGTCCAGTGGGCGGGGGAGAGCGGCGAACTTGCGCGGCGATCGACGGCGGCCAGCGTGGTCGACACGCTCATCGCGCCGCCGCCCGGTCCCTACCGACGGGTGCGCGTACGACGGACGCGCAAGGACCGCGCCATCCCATGGG
>JANJUA010000321.1 GCA_024710825.1 Solirubrobacteraceae bacterium | reverse complement strand
GGCTGCTCAGCCGGCACCCTGAACCCGGCCGGACCGAGCGGCGCTGAGGAGCTCGCGCTCGTGGCGCCCGTCGTCGAGCAGGTCGATCGGCCGGGCTCCGCCGAGGTCGTGCCGCCGCCGATATCAAGTAGCGATCCGCGGCATCGAGTACCGCATGCGAGGTCGGGTCGAAGGCCAAGATCGCGATGAGATGGCGGCTGATCCTCCGCGACGACTCGCTGTCGATCTGCGGTAGGACGTCGTCGTTCACGCGCGCCGCGACCTCTCGCATCGTGTCGACGTACCGACCGATCTCCTCGTCGACGCCTGTAGGTTCCGGGTAGCGGTGACCCGGGTACGAGCCGAGGAGAGCGATGCGGATTCAGGCGCTGGTCGTCGAGGAGAAGGACGCCCCGTTCGAGGAGCAGACGATCGAGCTCGGGGAGCCGGGCCGCGGCGAGGCGCTGGTGCGGATCGTCGCCTCCGGCGTCTGCCACACCGACGCGATCACGCGTGCGGGGGACATGCCGATGCCGTTCCCGTCGGTGCTGGGTCACGAGGGGGCCGGCATCGTCGAGCGGGTCGGCGACGGGGTCACGCAGGTCCGCCCGGGTGACGCGGTGATCATCGGGTGGCCGTCGTGCGGCGAGTGTCGCAACTGCCTCGACGGGTTCCCGCGCTACTGCCTGCGCACCGGCGAGGCGCTCACGTCCGGTCGACGGTTCAAGGGCGAGCTGGCCAGTCAGACGGCGTACTCGCGCGATGGCTCGCCGCTGAACGGGCACTTCTTCGGGCAGTCGTCGTTCGCCACCCACTCGATCACGTCGGCCGACGCGCTGGTCAAGGTTCCCGATGGGGCGCCGCTGGAGCTGCTCGGTCCGCTGGCCTGCGGTCTGGCGACCGGGGCCGGCGCCGTCTTGAACGAGGCCCGGCCCCGACTCGGCGATTCGA
The DNA here is from genome assembly GCA_024710825.1 of Solirubrobacteraceae bacterium. Classification (GTDB taxonomy): domain Bacteria; phylum Actinomycetota; class Thermoleophilia; order Solirubrobacterales; family Solirubrobacteraceae; genus Capillimicrobium. Next base: position 5,167 of record JANJUA010000321.1, on the reverse strand, counting down.
TCCTGGTCGCCGGCGTCGGCGCCGTCGGGCTCGCCGCGGTGATGGCCGCGCGCAACAGCGGCGTCACGAAGATCATCACGGCCGACCTGCACGACGAGCGGCTCGAGCTCGCGAAGCAGTTCGGCGCCACGCACACGATCAACTCCGGCTCGAGCGACCTGGTGGAGGCGGTCGCCGACATCACCGGCTCGACGGTCGACTACGCCTTCGACTGCACGGGCGTGATCGCGGTCATCGAGACCCTCGCCGAGACCGTCGGCATGCTGGGGACGCTCGTGCTGGTCGGTGGCGCCCCGGCCGGTGCGAGGTTCTCCGTCGACCACCTCAGGACGCTGTGGGGCAAGCGCATCGTCGGGGTGCTCGGCGGCGGCGGACGCTCGGGGCAGCTGATCCCCGCGCTGGTGGAGCTCTACGAGCAGGGCCGCTTTCCCTTCGACCGCCTGGTCAGGTACTACGAGCTCGGGCAGATCGAGCAGGCGCTCGCGGACTCCGCCTCGGGCGAGGTGGTCAAGCCGATTCTGCGCATGTCTGACTGAGGCCGGCGCATGATCGACGTTCGTCTCAAGCGCGCCTATGAGGACGCGGCGGCCGCAGACGGGTATCGGGTGCTCGTCGACCGCCTGTGGCCGCGCGGGGTCTCGCGCAGCGAGGCCCGGCTCGACGCCTGGGAGCGGGAGCTGGCGCCGAGCGCGGAGCTGCGGCGCTGGTTCGGGCACGATCCGGACCGCTTCGAGGAGTTTCGCCGCCGCTACGTCGAGGAGCTTGGCGGCCAGCGTCCCCGGCTCACCGCCCTGCGTCGACGCGCGCGCCAGGGCACGCTGACGCTCGTCTACGGCGCTCGCGACACCGAGCACAACGATGCGGTCGTCCTCGCGGAGGTCCTGCGACGCGGCCTGCCCAGGCATCCGGCATGACGACCCCCGGGCGACGGTCGGCCGCGCCGTCACGCTCGCGATCGCGCCCGCCCCGACTTGGCCACGATGCGGGCGCGCAGGTCCCGATAGGAGTCGCAGAAGGAGCGCACGCCTTCGCGCTCGAGCTCGGCGGTCACGGCGTCCAGGTCGACGCCGGCCTCCGCGGCCCGGCGGAGGGTGTCCTCGGAGTCGGAGTCCGCGTCGCGGAGGGTGCGCGCCACCTCGCCGTGGTCGGCGAACGCGCGCAGGGTGGCCTCGGGCATGGTGTTGACGACCCCGGGGCCGATGAGCTGCTCGACGTAGAGCACGTCGGAGTAGGCGGGGTCCTTGGTGCCGGTGCTGGCCCACAGCGGTCGCTGTGGGCGCGCGCCGGCCTCCCGCAGCGCACCCCAGCGGTCGCCCGAGAGACCCTCGCGGTGCAGCGCGTACGCCCGCCGTGCGTTGGCGATCGCCACGCGCCCGCGCAGCGGCGAGCCCGCCGGGAGGACGGCGTCGGCCTTCCCGTCGACGCGCGAGACGAAGAACGAGGCCACGGAGGCGATCGCGTCCACGGGGCGGCCGGCGGCGACGCGCTGCTCCAGGCCGGTGAGGTAGGCGTCGACGACCTGCGCGTAGCGCGCCAGCGAGAACAGCAGCGTGACGTTGACGTTCACGCCGTGAGCGGTGAGCTGCTCGATCGCGGGGATCCCCGCCTCGGTGGCGGGCACCTTGATCATGACGTTGCGCCGGTCCAGCCGCCGCCACAGGTCGAGCGCCTGCCCGACGGTGGCGCTCGTGTCGTCGGCGACGTCGGGGGTGCACTCGAAGGAGACGAACCCGTCGCGGCCGCCGCTCGCCTCGAAGACCGCAAGCAGGAGGTCGGCGGCGCGACCGACGTCGTCGAGCGCCAGGGCGAAGAACAGCTCCTGGGGGTCGGTCGCGTCCGCGTCGCGCAGCTGGTCGTCGTAGGCGTCCGATCCGGCGATCGCCCTGGCGAAGATCGTCGGGTTGGATGTCGCGCCGGTCACGGCGCAGTCGGCGATCAGCTTGGCGAAGGCGCCGCCGTCGATCAGATCGCGGGAGAGCGTGTCGAGCCAGATCGACACACCGGCGTCGTGCAGCCGCCGCAGCCGGCTCATGCCGCGCTCCCCGCGTCGGCCGCAACGAGGTCGCCGAGCGGCACGTCCGGGTCGGCGAGCCGCCGGTCTTCGACCTCGGCCCCGGAGCGGATGAGCCGCTCGAGGGGCTCCCTGACGTCCCACACGTTGAGGTTCATCGCGGCCACGACGCGGCCGGAGGCCACCCAGAAGGCGATCAGCTTGCGCTCGGCCGGGTCGCCGCGGAGCACGACGCGGTCCCATCTGGGCGCGTATCCCGTGTACTCCATACCGAGGTCGTACTGGTCGGAGAAGAAGTACGGCAGGCGCTCGAACGGCGCCTCCTGGTCGAGCATGTTGCGCGCGGCCGCCGGACCCTGATGCAGGGCGTTGGCCCAGTGCTCGACGCGGATCCGCTCGCCGTAGAAGGGGTGGTGGGCGTTGGCGACGTCGCCGGCCGCGAACACGCCGGGCAGCGTGGTCTGCAGGCGCTCGTCGACCAGGATCCCGTTCTCGACCGCGAGACCCGCCCCCTCGGCCAGGGCGCTCCGGGGCTGCACGCCTACGCCGACGACGACGAAGTCGCAGTCGACGCTGCCCCCGTCGCCGGTGCGCACGCGCTCGACCCTGCCGTCGCCCTCGAAGGCCTCGACGCCGGTGCCGAGCAGCATCCGCACGCCGTGGTCGAGATGGGCGTCGCGGTAGATGGCGCCGACCTCGCTGCCGAGCACCCGCTCCAGGGGCACCGCGAGAGGCTCCACGACGGTCACGTCGAGCCCGCGCTGGCGGGCGGAGGCGGCGACCTCCGCGCCGATCCACCCGGCGCCGATCACGACGACCGATCCGCCGGCGTCCAGCCGCTCGCGCAGCGCGTCGGAGTCCTCGACGGTGCGGAGGTACAGCACCCCGTCCAGCTCGCCGCCCGGGATCGCCAGGCGTCGCGGCTCGGCCCCGGTGGCCAGCAGCAGGCGGCTGTAGCCCAGCCGCCGGCCGTCGTCGAGCGCGACCTCGCTCAGCGCGGCGTCGAGGCCGACCGCCCTGCGACCGAGGAGCAGCTCGACGTCGTGCTCGGCGTAGAAGCCCTCGTCATGGACGTAGACCTTCTCGCGCCCGGCCTCGCCGCGGACGTACTCCTTCGACAGCGGCGGCCGTTCGTAGGGGCGCTGCGCCTCGGCGCCGACGAGCACCAGGCGGCCGTCGAAGCCCTCGGCGCGCAGCGTCTCCGCGGCCTTAGCGCCGGCCAGGCCGGCGCCGACGATCACGAACGTGTGCTCACGGGTCATGGTTGGTCGTCCTGACTGTCGTTGCTCGGGTGACCGTTGGCGGCCATACGACGTTTGCGTCGTCCGCCTCCCATGTCTTACCCGTAGGGCGGTTGCAGCCGTCGAGGCCGCGGCCGGCGTCAGGCCGCCGGCTCGATCAGCCCGTAGTGGCCGTCGTAGCGCAGGTAGAGGATCGCGCCGCGGCCGGTGGCGGCGTCGGTGAAGAACAGGAAGCGGTGGTTGAGGGCGTCCATCTTGCTGATCGCATCGTCCAGCGTGAGCGGATCGCTGTAGCGGCTCGGCTCGCGCACCGGTCCCTCGTCGGCGGTCGGCGCGGGGGCGTCCTGGGGGAGGATGACGCCGAAGCGGCCGTCGTCGCGGCGGTAGACGACCGCGTCGGACTGCGCGTCGGCGTCGCGGTAGAGGTAGAAGTCGTGGTCGAGCGCGTCCATCTCGACGGCGGCCTCGGCGGCGCTCGTCGGCGCCAGCGCGAACGTCTTGCGACGGACCACCTCGCGCTCGCGGGGAGCCCGCCGGGAGCGCGGCGGGCGCGGCGGCGTCCAGGCCCCGCGCCGCCATTCGCCGGGCGCCGCCTCGGCCGGGACCCGACGCCTGGTCGTCAGCCGGTCGACGTGGCGCCGCAGCTGCTGGCGCAGGCGGTCGGCCAGGTCGTGGATCGCCTGGCTCATGGTCTCGGCCTCCACACGGCCGCGGATCGTGTGCCCGCTCATCCGGACCTCGCCCTCGGCGCGCGCCCCGCGGGGGATGCGCTCGTTCTCCGCCTGGTGGAGCACGACGCGGGCGCCGGTCAGCGGCGCGTCCACGGCCGAGACGATCTCGCCCACCCGCTCGGCGGCCAGGCTTGCCATGTCCGCCGGGACGGGTCCGCGGGTGGTGACGTCGACGTTCATGGGCCGGGTGTACCCGGTCGGGCCTCCGTCATGCTGCGCGGGGATCGCGATCTCGACCGCCGCCCATCGCCCCGGCGGTCGGCGCGCTAGCCTTCGCGCCGACAACCGAACAACGGTCGGTGGCGAAGGGAAGCCGGTGAGAATCCGGCGCGGACCCGCCACTGTGACCGGGGAGGTTCCTCCACAGAGCGCCGACGCGCGCGAGCCACTGGGCGGCGACGAGCCACCGGGAAGGCGTGGGGGAATGGGCCCGGGAGCCAGGAGACCTGCCTCCGACCGCAAGACAACACGCCCTCGCGGAAAGGGGTGCCATCAGCATGAAGCACACACTCGGCCGGCTGCTCGCCGGCGTCCTCCTGGCCGGCGCGATCGCGGCGCCGACGGCGTATGCCGCCGAGGTGACCGTCAACCTCCGTGTCGAGGGTGCCGCCGGCACCCTCTACGAGGGGCAGGTCACCACCGACGCGATCGCCGACCTCAACGGCCATCCGTGCAACGTCGCCGACAACGGCGACCTCCCCGGCGGCATCCCGCAGCCGACGCCGACCACCGCCGTGCACTCCTGGGCGTCCGCCGCCGCGGTCGTCTTCGACGCGCCGTGGAACGCCACCTACAACGAGCACTTCGTCTCCCAGATCGGCCCCGACGTCAACGGGTCGGTCGATCCGTTCCCGTACTGGGGCGTCGCGGTGAACAACGTCCCGCTCGAGGTCGGCGGCTGCCAGCGGGCGATCCACAGCGGCGACAGCGTGCTCTGGGCCTACGGCGTCTACGGCGACGCGCTGCTGACGCTCTCCGGCCCGTCGGCGGCCACCGCCGGCCAGCCGGTCCAGTTCGTCGTGCGCAACGGCATCAACAACGTCGGCGTGGCCGGCGCGACCGTCGCGGGCGCCACGACCGATGCCAACGGCATCGCGAACGTGACGTTCACGACGCCGGGCGCGGTCTCGCTCAAGGCGGAGAAGCCCGGCGCCATCCGCTCCAACGCGGTGACGGTGAACGTC
>JANJUA010000125.1 GCA_024710825.1 Solirubrobacteraceae bacterium | reverse complement strand
GGGATCGGTCGGGACCTGGCCGCCGAGCAGGGTGGGGATCAGGCGGTCGGCGATCCACAGGCTCCACTTGCCCGTGTCGGAGAACCGCACGGCGAGGATGCCCGTATCGCGCACGCCGAGCTGGCGGGCGAGGTCGCTGATGGCGTCGATCGGCCGCTGGCCCGGCGTCTCGGGTTCGAAGGCGCTGTAGACCCGGGCGTAGATCTTCTGGCCCGTGGCGCGCTCGAAGTTGATCAGCTTGAAATTGAAGGCCCGCGCCCGCGGGACATCCGTCGGCAGGAGGCTCTCCGGGTCGTCGAAGTGCGGGTACGGGAACTTCGTCGCCGCGGCCGCCAGCGCCTGGAAGGTCGCGGCGTCGGCCTTGAACGCCTGCGCGGCGGCGCCGATGCGCAGGATATTCACCGCGGTCATGACGTCGTCCTTCTGGATGAGCGGGAGGATCTCGCGTCCGTGGACGGTGCGACCGAAGACGCTGTGGAGGTAGTTGAGGCGGTTGACCGGCTTGAGGGTGAGGAAGAACTGCGAGCCGTTGGTGTCGGGCCCGGCGTTCGCCATGGCAAGCGCGCCGCGGACGACCTTGCGGTCGTTGATCTCGTCCTCGAACGTGTATCCGGGGCCGCCGGTCCCCGTCCCCAGCGGGCAGCCACCCTGGATCATGAAGTCCTTGATCACCCGGTGGAACGTCAGGCCGTCGTAGAACCCCTGACTCGCGAGCTTCTGGAAGTTCGCGACCGTCTTGGGAGCGACGTCGTCGAACAGCTCGATCTCGATCGCACCGTGGTTGGTGTGCAGCGTGGCGGTGGGCATGCCCTGGAGATTGTCAGGTCGGCGCCGCCAGCTCATGCTTGAGCACCTTGCCGAGCGCGTTGCGTGGCAGATCCGTGACGACCGTGACCTTGCGCGGGCGCTTGAACGCGGCCAGGCGCTCGGCGGCGAACGCCGTCAGCTCCGCGGGATCGAGCCCCTCCTCGGCCGCCACGACCCAGGCGGCCACGGTCTCGCCCCATTCGGGGTCGGGCATCCCGGCGACGGCCGCGTCGGCCACGCCGGGATGGGCGCGCAGCACGTCCTCGACCTCCCGCGGGTACACGTTGAAGCCGCCGGTGATGATGAGCTCCTTCGAGCGGCCCTCGATGCGCAGGTAGCCGTCGTCGTCGAGCGTGCCGAGGTCGCCGGTGCGAAACCAGCCGTCGGCCGTGAACGACTCCGCGGTGGCCTCCTCGCGCTCCCAGTAGCCGCGGAACACGTTCGGGCCGCGCAGCTCGATCTCGCCGCCGTCCGACAGCCGCAGCTCGACGCCGGGCAGCGGCAGCCCCACGCTCCCGGGGCGCCGCTCGCCGTCGTAGGGGTTGGAGACGTTCATCGCGGTCTCGGTCATGCCGTAGCGCTCCAGCACGCGCTGGCCGGCGCGCTCGGAGAGCGCCCGGTGCAGGTCGGCCGGCAGCGGGGCGCTGCCCGAGACGCACAGCCGCAGCCGCCCGAGCTCGGCCGCACGGTCGCTGGCCGCCAGCCGCGCGTACATCGTCGGGACGCCGAAGAAGAGCGTCGCCTCGTGGTCGCGGGCGGCGTCGAGGACCCCGTCGACCGTGAAGCGCTCGAGCAGCACCGCGGACGCCCCCGTGACGAGCGTGCCGTGCAGCCCGACGCCGAGGCCGTGCATGTGGAACAGCGGCAGCGCCAGGACCAGCCGATCGGCGGGCGTCCAGCGCCACGCGATCCGCACCGCGTTCGCGCTCGCCAGCAGGTTGCCGCTCGAGAGCATCGCGCCCTTCGGCGCGCCGGTCGTGCCGGACGTGTAGCCGATGAGCGCCAGGTCGTCCGGGCCGCCGCCGTCGAGCGCCGGCTCCGGCCCGTCGGGCAGGTCCGCCTCCGGCCCGACGACCACCCCGGCCGCCCGCATCCAGCCGGCGCGCTCGGCGTCGTCGACGATCGCGCCCGACGGCCTCGCGTCGCCGAGGATGTGGTCGACCTCGCGACGCGTGTAGGCCCCGTTGACCGGCACGACGACGAGGCCGAGCCGCTGGGCGGCGACGTAGGCGACCACCAGCTCGGTCGAGGCGGCCGCGCTCATCAGCACCCGATCGCCACGGCGCAGCCCGGCGCGGGCGAAGCGCGCCGCGACCGTCCGCGAGCGCGCGTCCAGCTCTCCGTAGGTGAGCCCGACGAGGGCGTCGCGCCCGGGCGCCTCGGCGCAGCGCAGCGCGAACGCCCGCGCGAGCGTCCCCTCGGCGAGCAGGTCGACGTCCGCGGGCTCCAGGCCCGGCGGCAGGTGGGCCGTCCAGTCGCTCACAGGCTCCTCGGGTGCACGGCGGTGAAGCCCCGCACGGTCCGGAACGGGCGCTGCCAGCGCGAGCCGGTCTCGCGCAGGCCGACGGTGTCGAAGCGCGCCCCGCCGACGACCATGAAGGCATGGCTCTCGTTGGCGTAGATCGTCACCCACTCGCCCTGCCCCGGCTCCCCCCAGGCCATCAGCTCGCCGGAGGTCATCGGCCGCTCGATCAGCCCGGCGTTGGCCAGCGCGAACGAGATCGAGCCTGAGCAGTCGTAGGCGCTGTCGACGAACAGTCCGTGCCCGCGGCCGTGGCCGCCGCCGTAGACGTAGGGCAGCCGCGCGACGTGGTTCGCGGCCGCCACGATCTCCTGCACGGCGCGCGGAGCGTCCGGCGGCGCGGTGGCCAGGCCGCCGCCGAGCGACACCGCGCGCCGCAGCTCCCCGTCGCCCTCGTCCCCGTACAGCTCGCGCAGCTCGGCCCTGATCTCGTCGTCGGTCGGCGCGCCCGGCGAGACGTCGGAGCGCTCCGGCTCCGGCGCCTCGATGGGCGGCGGCGGCTCCACGCGCGGGACGAAGACGTCACGCGGGAGCTCCCACGCGGCGAGCTGGGGTGGCGGCGTGGGCGCGGCCTCCTCCGCGCCGCATCCCGCGGCGAGCAGCCCCGAGGCGATCAGCGTGGCGGCGATCCGACGCACCGCCGAAGCTAGGTCCGAGCCGGCTCCAGCTCGAGCCGCGTGCCCTTGACGGTCGTGCCGCTGACCTCGGCGACCACGCGCTCGGCCTGGTCGGCGGGCACGGAGAGGATCGCGAAGCGCTGCAGCATCTGGACGTCGCGGACGGCTTCGCCGTCGAGCTTCGCCTTCTCGGTGACCACATGCACGAGGTCGGAGACGTCGAGGCCGTCGGCGGCCCCGCCACGGGAGAGCAGCGTCACGTACGGCTCGTCGCCGTTGCGCGAGACGCGCGGCTTCGTGTGGCGCCGGGGGCGCTCGCGAACGGGCGCGGGCTCGACGCGCGCGTCCGGCGTCCAGGGCGCGATCGAGGTGCCGATGTGCTTCTCGATCGCCTCCATCTCCTTGCTCTGGCGCGGCTCGGCGAACGTGATCGCGCGGCCCTTCTTGCCCATGCGGCCGGTGCGGCCGATGCGGTGCGCGTAGACGTCGGGCGAGGTCGGCACGTCGTAGTTGACGACGTGCGTGACGGTCGAGATGTCGAGGCCGCGGGCGGCCACGTCGGTGGCGACGAGGATCGGCAGGCGGCCGCCCTTGAACGCGAGCATGACGCCGTCGCGGGCGCCCTGGCTCATGTCGCCGTGCAGCGCCTTGACGTTCAGGCCCTTGTCGCCGAGCGTGCGGTTGAGCTGGTCGCAGCGGACCTTCGTGCGCACGAAGACGATCGCCTGGTCGGGACGCTCCGCCTTGAGCACCTCGACGAGCTTGGCGGGCTTGTCGGCCTGCTTGACCTCGAGCTGGAACTGCTCGACGGTGTCGATCGTCAGCGTCTCCGCCTCGACCTTGATGAGCTCCGGGTCGTAGAGGTACCGGTCGGCGAGCTTGCGGATCGGCGGCGGCATCGTCGCGCTGAAGAGCGCGGTCTGACGGCCGTTCGGGGTGAGCTTGAGGATCCTCTCGACGTCCTCGAGGAAGCCGAGGTCGAGCATCTCGTCGGCCTCGTCGAGCACGACGTAGCGCGTGTCGTGCAGGACGAGCGAGTTGCGCGAGATGAGGTCCAGGACGCGCCCGACGGTGCCCACGACCACGTGGCCGCTGCGCAGCTGCGTCTGCTGGGTGCGGATCGGGGCGCCGCCGAAGACGGCCACGACGTCGATGCCCTTCGGCTTGCCGTAGGAGCGCAGCGCCTGGGTCACCTGGATGCAGAGCTCGCGCGTCGGCGTCAGCACGAGGGCCTGGATCTCGGAGACGGCGGGATCGACCTGCTCGACCATCGGCAGGCCGAACGCGGCGGTCTTGCCCGTGCCGGTCTGCGCCTGCCCGATCACGTCGCGTCCCTCCAGCAGCGGCGGGATCGCCTGCTCCTGGATGGGAGAGGGCTTCTCGTAACCGACGTCGCGGAGGGCCTGGAGCGTGGTCTCGGACAGGCCGAGGTCGGCGAAGTTCGTCACGTCGCTTGAGGCTAGCGCGACGGGTCCAGCAGGAGCTTTCCCGTCGTGCGGCGCTCCTGGAGGTCGACCTGCGCCCGCGCGGCCTCGCTCAAGGCGTAGGTCGCCCCGACGACGGCGCGCAGCTCCCCCGCCTCCACGCGCGCGAACAGGTCCGCGAGGGCGTCGTCGATCATCGTCGGGCGCTCCAGGCAGTGCGTGAACCAGAAGCCGGCCACGGTGCGGCTCGTCCGCATGAGCTTGCCGGTGCGCAGCTCGTTCTGCTCGCGCGAGGCGATGCCATAGGCGACGATGCGGCCGAACGGCGCGAGGGCGGCGAAGGAGGCGTCGAAGACGGCGCCTCCGGCCATGTCGAAGACGACGTCGACGGGCTCGCCGAGGTTCGCCTCGACGAGCCGCTCGGCGAGGCCGTCGGGGGAGCCGTCGACGGCGACGTCGGCCCCGAGCTCGAGCGCGAGCGCGCGCTTGTCCTCCGTCGAGGCGGTGGCGATGACGCGCCCGGCGCCCATGCAGCGACCGAGCTGCACGGCAAGCGAGCCGACGCCGCCCGCCGCGGAGTGCACGACGACCGCCTCGCCCGGCCCGACCCGGCCGGCGGTCCGGTACAGGTGCCAGGCCGTGAGGCCCTGGATGAGCAGGGCGAGCGCGGTGCCGTCGTCGACGCCGTCGGGGATCGGGAAGCACAGCGAGCCGGGCGCGACCGCGTACTCGGCGTAGCCGCCGGTGCCGGTCAGGGCGACGACGCGCTCGCCGGTGTCCTCGCGCACGCCCGCGACCTCGCCCCCGGGGACCATCGGCAGCGTCTGCCTGGCCAGGTAGGTGTCCGTGCGCTGATGGGTGTCGGCGAAGTTGACGCCGGAGCGGGTGACCCGGACGAGCACCTCGTGCTCGGCGGGCACGGGGACGTCGAGGTCGACCAGGCGCAGGACCTCCGGCCCCCCGAACTCCCGGATCTGCACGGCCCGCATCGCCACGGACGATACTCAAGGTTCGCCGCGCCGCGGCCGATGGCACGCTCGTGCGCCTGCCCGTCCTGCTCCTCACCACGCTCGCCGCCGCGCTGCTGCCGGCCGCCGCGTCCGCCGCCGCCAAGCCGCCGGTCGGCATCTCCGACCAGAACGTCTCCACGTTCGCCTCGCCGCTGTTCGCCCCGCTGGGGATGGAGCACGCGCGCTACGTCACCCCGTACGACGCGGCCCTGAAGGACGACCCGACCCTCGACGCGTGGATCGCCGCCGCACGCGCCGCCGGCGTGGAGCCGCTCATCTCCTTCGAGAAGTCCCACGGGCAGATGTGCCCGGACGACCCATGCGCGCTGCCGCGCGTGCGGCGCTTCGAGCGGGCGTTCAAGGCCTTCCGGGCGAAGTACCCGGACATCCGGACGATCTCGCCGTGGAACGAGGCCAGCCACAAGACCCAGCCGACGTACGGCTCGCCGAAGCGGGCCGCCGCGTACTACCACGCGGTCAAGCGCAACTGCGCGGGCTGCACGATCGTGGCGGCTGACCTTCTCGACGCCGGCAACATGAAGAGCTGGGTGACGAGGTTCGCCAGGCACGCGCCCGACGCGCGGCTGTGGGGGCTGCACAACTACGGTGACGCGAACCGCTTCCGGACCACGGGCATCGACCAGCTGCTCGGGGCGGTCAAGGGCGACGTCTGGCTGACCGAGACGGGCTCGATCGTGGCGTTCACGACGTCGAGCGGGCTCGTCTCGTTTCAGAAGAGCGAGCGGCGCGCGGCCAAGGCGATGCGCTACCTCTTCGACGAGCTCGTGCCCCACTCGCGGCGGATCAAGCGCGTGTACGTCTACAACTGGCTGAGCGATCCCGAGAACCGCTGGGACTCGGGCCTCGTGCGCGACGACGGCACGCCGCGGCGGATCTACCGGATCGTCAAGCGCTACGTCGGCGCGTAGGCGGCCGTGGGCTAGGGTGCCCGACTCCATGAGCGTGACAGTCGTCGGATCCATTGCCTATGACCGTGTGAAGACCCCGTTCGGCGAGCGGGAGCGGATGCTGGGCGGCGCGGCCACCCACTTCGCCCTGGCGGCGTCGTTCTTCGACCAGGTGCGCGTGGTGGGGCCGGTCGGCGACGACTTCGCCGACCTCGAGACGCTCAAGCTGCGCGGGACGAACGTCGACGACGTCGAGCACGTCCCCGGCGGCAAGACGTTCTTCTGGCACGGCGAGTACGGCTGGGACCTCAACTCGCGCGACACGCACGACACCCAGCTCGGCGTCTTCGAGACCTTCGAGCCGAAGCTCGGCGAGGCGTCCAAGGACGCCGAGATCCTGTTCCTCGCCAACATCCAGCCCGACGTCCAGCGCGCGGTGCGCGAGCAGTCGCGGGCGTCGTTCGTGGCGATGGACTCGATGAACCTGTGGATCGAGATCGCGCGCGACAGCCTCGTGCAGACGATCGCCGGCGTCGACTGCGTGATCCTCAACGACGCGGAGCTGCGCCAGCTCACCGGCAAGCCGAACCTGTTCACCGCCGCCCGCGAGGTCCTGGCCATGGGCCCGAGCGTCGTCGTCGCCAAGCAGGGCGAGTACGGCGCCGCGCTCGTGACCGAGAGCGAGTTCTTCAGCCTGCCCGCGTACCCGCTCGAGACTGTCGTGGACCCGACCGGCGCCGGCGACACGTTCGCGGGCGGCTTCGTCGGCCACCTCGCGCGCCGGCCGGGCGACTACCGCACCGCGATGGCCTACGGCACGGCGCTGGCGAGCTTCAACGTCGAGGAGTTCGGCACCGAGCGCGTCGCGCGCCTGACCGCCGCGGAGATCGACCGGCGCATCGAGGAGCTGCGGGCCATCACCCGCCTCTAGTCGGACCGCCCGGTTGTGTGGGGCCGGGGAGCGTGGGTAAGGTCTCTCGGGAGAGAGAGCGGATGGGCTGGACCTTCCTCTACCTGATGGTCTTCCTCAAGCTGCCCATCGTGGCGCTGCTCCTGCTCGTCTGGTGGGCGATCCGCCAGACGGGGCCCGAGACCGGCGCCGACGGCAACGAGGGCGAGGACGACGGCGGCAGCCGCTGCCCGCGGCATCCGCGACCGCCCCTGCGACCGCTCCCGCGCCGCGGGCCGCACCACGGCCTCCCGGTGCCGTCGTCGCCGTCGCGCATGCGACCGGTCGTCGCCCGAGCCCGCAGCGCCTCGCACTAGCGGCGCCCGCGCGCCGCGGCGCCGCCCCCACCGGGCTCGGAATCGATCATCTAGGCTTGCGCCGCTATGGACAGCGTCCTCTCCGACGGAACGATCCGCCGCCTCGTCGAGGAGGGTCGCATCGGCATCGAGCCGTGGGACCCGAGCCTCGTCCAGCCGGCGAGCGTCGACCTGCGCCTGGGGACGTCGTTCCGCGTCTTCCACAACCACCGCACCACCGCGATCGACCTGCGCGACCCGCCGACGAACCTCACCGAGCACGTCACGGTGGAGGATCCCGGCGGGTCGTTCGTCATCCACCCCGGCGAGTTCGTCCTGGGGGTCACCGAGGAGCGGGTCGCGCTGCCCGCCGACGTCGTCGCCCGGATCGAGGGCAAGTCCTCGCTCGGGCGCCTCGGCCTCATCGTCCACGCGACGGCGGGCTTCGTCGACCCGGGCTTCGAGGGGACGCTCACGCTGGAGATCACGAACCTCACGCGCGTGCCGATCAAGCTGTACCCGGGGCTGCCCATCGCGCAGCTCTCCTTCATGGCGCTCGACCGCCCCGCCGAGCTGCCCTACGGGCACCCGGAGCTGGGCTCCCACTACCACGGTCAGGTCGAGCCGACCGAGAGCAGGTACGGTTCTCGACCATGAACGCCCTCGTGTCATCCATCCTGGCCAGCGCCACGGGCGACGGCGAGACGGTCTCGTCCTGGGTCTTCTACGTCGTGGGCGGGGCGCTCGCGGTGTGGGCGGTCCTCGTGTCGCTCGTCGCGATCCGCCGGCCGGACTTCCCGAGCCGCGGAGCGTCCCGCGGGATCATGCTCGTCTCGCTGCTGCTCGTGATCGGCGCGACGTCCACCGCCGTCATCACGTCCTGAGCGACGCTCCCGGCCGCTGAGAGCCGCCGCTTGCGGGGGAGACCCTGGCGGCGGCGCGGGACTGTCTACCCTCTGTCGCGGGGAGCAAGGGAGCATGGGCGACACACCGACAGGAGCACCGTGAGCGACACGACCACCGACCAGCGGGCGCAGGTACCCGGCGCAGCCGGCGATCAGACGCTGACCGTCACCGACAACCGAACGGGACAGACCTTCGAGCTGCCGATCGTCGACGGGACCGTCCGTGCCATGGACTTCCGGCAGATGAAGGTCTCCGAGGACGACTTCGGCCTCATGAGCTACGACCCGGCCTTCACGAACACCGCGTCGTGTCGCTCGGCGATCACGTTCATCGACGGCGACCGCGGCATCCTCGAGTACCGCGGATATCCGATCGAGCAGCTCGCGGAGCAGTCCACGTACGTGGAGGTCGCCTACCTGCTGGTGCACGGCGAGCTCCCCACGCAGCAGCAGCTCGACGACTGGACGCACGAGATCACCGTGCACACGTTCGTGCACGAGAGCGTCAAGAGCTTCATGCAGGGCTTCCGCCACGACGCCCATCCGATGGGGATGCTCTGCGGGTCCGTCGGCGCGCTGTCGACGTTCTACCCCGACGCGAACGACATCGCCGATCCGGACAACCGCCACGCGCAGACGGTCCGGCTGATCGCCAAGATGCCGACGCTGGCGGCCTTCGCCTACCGGCACACGCAGGGCCAGCCGTACGTCTATCCGGACAACGACCTGGCTTATCCGGGGAACTTCCTGAGCATGATGTACAAGATGACCGAGCTCAAGTACGAGCCCGATCCTCGCCTCGAGCGCGCGCTCGACATCCTGTTCATCCTCCACGCCGACCACGAGCAGAACTGCTCGACGAACGCGGTCCGCGCGGTCGGCTCCTCGCAGGTCGACCCGTACTCGGCCGTCGCCGCCGGCGTCGCCGCGCTCTACGGCCCGCTGCACGGCGGCGCCAACGAGGCGGTCCTGCGCATGCTCACGCGCATCGGCGAGAAGGCCAACGTGCCGAGCTTCATCGAGGGCGTCAAGGCCGGCAACGAGAAGCTCATGGGCTTCGGCCACCGGGTCTACAAGAACTACGACCCGCGGGCGAAGATCATCAAGGCCTCGGCCTACGACGTCTTCGAGGTGACGGGCGTCAACCCGCTGCTGGAGATCGCGCTGGAGCTCGAGAAGATCGCGCTCGAGGACGACTACTTCGTCTCGCGCAAGCTGTACCCGAACGTCGACTTCTACTCGGGCCTCATCTACGAGGCGCTCGGGCTGCCGGTGTCGATGTTCCCGGTCATGTTCGCGATCCCGCGGACGTCGGGCTGGATCGCCCAGTGGCTGGAGATGGTGCAGGACAAGGAGCAGAAGATCGCGCGCCCGCGCCAGATCTACACGGGCGATCGCACCCGCGACTACGTCGCGATGTCCGAGCGCTAACCGGCTCCCGATGGCGCGCTGGACGCTCAAGGTCCGGCGCGGCTCGAAGGTGACGAAGGAGCGCTTCGGGGCGCTCGACGACGCGCTCGCCGCCCTCGCCCGCACCGTGGACGAGGGCGGCGACGTCCGCCGCGGCCCGGCGCGGGCGTTCGCGCGCGAGATCGCGCCCGTGGCGCAGATCGCGGTGCGGGCCGAGCTGTCCGGACCGCAGCGGCTTCTCGCCAAGGTTCATGCGGGCGTCGACCTCCGCGGCGACGGCTCCGCCGAGCCGTGGACCGGCCGCGTGAGCCGGCGCGTGGTGGAGCGCGAGCCGGGCGAGGACGCGGTCGAGGCCCTCAGGCGCGCCCTGCGCGGCTAGGGCTCGCGGCGCCGCCGACGCCGGTCCTCGCCGCGCGCGCGGACGTCGATCGCCGTCGCGCCCATGACGAGCCCCACCGCCATCGGCGTCGTGAGGTCCGTGCGCTCGACCAGCGCGCCCACGACGCACAGCACCAGCCCGAGGACGGCCGAGGCGAGCAGCAGCCGGCGGGCGGCGACCGGGGTCACGGCACCGGCGGCCCCAGCGCCTCGATCGGCGCCCCGTACGGCCCGCGGCCGGTGAGCACCGTCGCGGCCAGCCGTGCCGCGTAGTCGAGCGCCGCGCCCGCCTCGAGCCCGGCGGCGAGCGCCATCGTCAGCCCGGCCGCGAACGAGTCGCCGCAGCCGTAGGCGTCGACGGGCTCGGCGGTGAGCGGCGCCGCGTGCCAGCTCCCGGTCCGGCCGTCGCGGGCCGCCCAGCCCCCGCCCCTGCTGCCGCGCGTGCTGACCACGAGGTCGGGCAGCGGGTCCAGCCGCTCGACGACGCCCTGCTCGTTGGCGTCCGTGGCGCTCATGACGAGCGCGTCGAGCCCCACCCCCGCCTCGACGAGCCCCGGCGCGGCGCGCGGCGTGGCGACGACCACCTTCGCCGCACGGGCGTGGCGCACGGCCGCGGCGTCGCCCCCGGTGACGTAGACGCCGTCGAGCGCGGCGGTGAGCTCCCACGGGATCGGGTCGTCGCCGCCGGGGACCATCCGCTCGCCGATCACGGTGATCGTGCGCTCGTGATCGGCGGTGAGGTAGGCGAAGCCGCGCCGCTGCGGTCGATCGAGCACCGCGTGGTGCAGCGTCACGCCGAGCTCGCGCAGGCGCGCGGCGGCCCGCCGTCCGAGGGCGTCGGAGCCCACCACGGTGAAGAACGGCGCTCCGCCCAGCAGCCGCGCCATCTGGACCGCGGCGACCGCGCCCCCGCCGCCCGCTTCGACGAAGGCCTCGGAGGCGTGGATGATCTCGCCGACCCGCGGCAGCCGGTCGACGACCGCGAACTCGACCCACTCCACGTGGCCGACGACGCCGACGTTCACAGGACCAGCGTCTGGCCGTGGCGGCGCAGCCAGCGCCGCGGCTCGGCGTAGGCCGGGCAGTGATGCGCGACGAGCGCCCAGAAGCGCGGCGAGTGGTCCATGACGGCAAGATGGCACGCCTCGTGCCAGACCACGTAGTCGAGCACGGGCTCGGGCGCGAGGAGCAGGCGCCAGTTGAAGCTCATCGCCCCCGTGGACGAGCACGAGCCCCAGCGGGTGCGCTGGGCCCGGATCGAGAGCGTCGCGTAGGGACGGCCGACGGCGGCCGCCGCCCGGTCCAGCCGGGGCCCGATCTCCTCGCGGGCCTGGCGGCGATACCAGCGCTCCAGCGCCGCCCGCTGCTCGTCGCCGTCCGCCGGGACGTGCAGGGCGGCGCCGCGACGGCGCACCCGCGTGCGGCCGGCCTCGGGGACGAGGACCAGGTCGACGCCGAGGTACGGCACGGTGCCGCCGCGGGCGGCGATCCGGGCGCGCACCGCCTCGGCCTCCTCCAGTCGCCGCTCGATCCACCCGCGCAGCGCCACCACCGCCCGCTCGGCCTCGCGCTCGGGCGTCCGCGTGGGCAGCACCACCTCGACGCCCGCGTGCGGGTCGACGGACACGCGCACGCGCCGCGCACGCGCCGAGCGGCGGATCGAGTAGGCGATCTCTCCCATCGACCCTGAATCTACGGGCCGCGGCAGCTGGCGTACGATCGCGAGCGCATGCCGTCGGTGGTCCGCCTTCCGCCCGGAGTCGAAGCTCCCTTCGACGTCTACGTCAACGGCGTCCTCCAGCGGGAGGGGGCCGACTACGTCGTCCGCGAGGGGGAGCTGCGCTTCGCGGCGGATCTGGCGCAGGAGGGCCGGCTCGGCTTCTGGCGCTGGTTCCTGGGCGCGTGGGGCATCGGCACCTACCGCTCCCACGACTCGGTCGACGTCAGCTACACGTCGGCGGACGGGCGGCCGATGTCGGCCACCAACCTGCCGGTCGAGCCCTGACTCACGCGCTGCGGACGAGCACGTGGCGGGCGCGGTCCCACGGCCGCGAGAGCTTCAGCGCGGAGAGGATGGCGCGCGTGGCCGGAGACCGGTTGAGCGTGTAGAAGTGCACGCCCGGCGCGCCCATCGCCAGCAGCTCGGCGCACTGGAGCGTCGCGTAGGCGACGCCGAAGTCGAGCACCGCCTCGGCATCCTCCGCGCGCGCGTCGAGCTGCGCGCGCAGGTCGGCCGGTAGGTCGGAGCCGCAGAGCTGGGTGATCCGCTCGATCTGGGAGACGTTGGTGATCGGCATGATGCCCGGCACGATCGGCACGTCGATCCCGATGGCGCGCGCGCGTGCGACGAAGTCCTCGTAGACCGCGTTGTCGAAGAACAGCTGCGTGATGAGGAACGACACGCCCGCGTCGACCTTCTCCTTGAGGTGGCGCAGGTCGTCGTCGGGGCTGGCGGCGTGGATGTGCGTCTCGGGGAAGCAGGCGCCCGCGATCGCGAAGTCGTAGTCGGCGGCGATGAGGTCGACGAGCTGGGAGGAGTGCTCGAGGCCGCCCTCGGTCGCCCGCCATTCGGTCTCGCCCGCCGGCGGGTCTCCGCGCAGGGCGAGGACGTTCTCGACGCCCGCCGCGCGGAAGCCGTCGAGCGTGGCGCGCAGCTCGTCGACCGTGGCGCCGACGCAGGTGAAGTGCGCCATCGCCTCCAGGCCGTAGTCGCGGCGGATCCGCGTCACGAGGTCGATGGTGGTGTCGCGCGTCGAGCCGCCCGCTCCGTAGGTGACCGAGACAAAGGCGGGGTCGAGCGCCCGCAGCTCCTCGACGGCGCGGAAGAGGTTGGCGTGCCCCTCGGGCGTCTTCGGCGGGAAGAACTCGAACGAGAAGACGGGATCCTCTCGGCCGAACAGGTCGTCGATGCGCATCGCGGGCACCGTACCACAACCTTGACACGGTCGTGTCAAGGTATGGCGGACCAGCGCTCCACGCCCGACCGGCCCGACGCCGCGCGCGACGCGCGCCCGGTCATCTCCAGGTGCTGGAGGTAGCAGGCGGTCTCCTGGATCCACCAGGCCGCCGTCAGCGCGGTGGCCGCCTGGCCGTAGACGTGCGGAACGATCTCGACGACCGTCAGCGGGTCGACCGAGATCGCGTCGAGCACCCTCTGCACGCGCTCGGCGACCAGCTTCCGGTTGCCGTGGACGTGCGCGCGCACGTCGGTGAAGGCGCGTCCGTGGCCGGCCAGGCAGAGCCGCGCGTCCAGGTCCTCGACCTTCTCCAGCGACTCCAGGAACTCCCCCACCGGGTCGGGCGTGAAGCCGTAGTCGAAGAAGAGCGCGATGCGCCCGAGCAGGTGGTCGCCGGAGATCAGCAGCCGCCGCTCGGGCTGGAACAGGCAGACGTGCGACGGCGCGTGGCCGGGCGTCTCCACCACGTGCCAGTCGCCGAGGTCGGTCGCGACGGTGACGCCCTCGACGAGGTCGCGGTCGGGCTCGACGTACGCGGCGATGCCCGTGTCGGCGCTCTTGCGCTCCTGCGCGTAGCGGCGCAGCGCCTCCGCGGAGACCCCGCTCTGACGCGCGATCTCCAGGCGCTGCTCCAGCCACGCCTGCGGATCGGTGGCGGCGCGGCTGGCGTGACCGTGGTTGGGGTGCATCCACAGCTGGCAGCCGGTGCGCTCGACGATCGTCGCCGCCTGGCCGTAGTGGTCGGCGTGCGCGTGCGTGCAGACGAGCAGGCGCACCGAGTCCAGCCGCAGGTTGACCATCGCCAGCGCCCGCTCCAGATGCGCCAGCGAGCCCGGCTCGTGCATGCCGCAGTCGAACAGCACGATGCCGCTGCCCGCCGCCACCGCCCAGGCGTTGACGTGCGGGATCCCCGGCCACGGGAGCGGCAGGCGCAGGCGCCACACGCCCGGCAGCACCCGCTCGCCGCGGCCGAGCTCGCGCTTGCGGGCCGGCGTCGTCATCTGGCGGTCTAGACTGCCAGGTCGTGGCGACCACCGACGAGCCGGCCAAGCCGCGAGCGTCCAAGGCGACGTCCGCGAAGGTCGCGCGGCGCTACCTCGAGGCGCTCTCCCGGCACGACCTCGACGCCGCCGTCGCGTGCTGGGCACCGGGCGGCCGCGACAGGATCCACGGGCAGGTCGACGCGGTCGCGCCCGAGGGGGTGCGCGACTACTTCGGCGGCCTGATCGCGGCGTTCCCCGACCTGCGGCTCGAGGAGCTCTCGTGCACGGCCGAGGGCGAGCGCTGCACGATCCGCTCGCGCATGACCGGGACGTTCGCCGGCGAGGCGCCGTGGAACGGGATCGCGCCGAACGGGGCGCGGATCGACCTCGAGATCGTCGACAACTTCGTCGTGGGCGACGGGCTCCTGGTCGACAACGACGCCTACCTCGACGGCCTGACCGTCGCCCGCCAGCTCGGCCTGCTGCCGCCCGACGGCTCGACGACGCAGCGGCGCATGGAGCGGGCGTTGAACGCCAAGACGCGCCTGACGTCGCACATCGTCGCCGCGCCCGAGGAGATCGCCGAGGGCGTCTGGGTCCTCCGCGGCGGAATTCCCACCAAGGAGTTCAACGTCTTCCTGCTGGCCGACGACGACGGCGTGACGGTCTTCGACGCCGCGATCAGCGCGATGGCGCCCGGGATCGTCACCGCGGCGATCCGCCTCGGCGGCATCCGCCGCGTCGTGCTCGGCCACGCCCATCCCGACCACCGGGGCGCGGCGCCCGGGCTCGGCGCGCCCGTGCTCTGCCACCCGGCCGACCGCGCGGACGCCGAGGGCGACGGCGGCGTGCACTACTTCGACTACGGCAAGCTCAACCCGCTCAGCCGCGTCGCCTACCCGCGCCTGCTGCGGATGTGGGACGGTGGGCCGGTCGACATCGCCGGGACCGTCGAGGAGGGCGACGAGGTCGCCGGCTTCCGCGTCGTCCACATCCCGGGCCACTCGCCCGGGTTGATCGCGCTGTGGCGCGAGTCCGACCGGCTGGCGCTGGTCAGCGACGGCTTCTACACGCTCGACCCGCAGACCTCGCGGCGCGGCGGGCCGCGCGTGCCGCTCGCCGCGTTCAACCTCGACACCGAGCAGGCGCGAGCCTCGCTGCGCAAGCTCGCGGCGCTCGAGCCCGCGGCGGCGTGGCCGGGCCACGCCGAGCCCGTGACCGGCGACGTCCGCGCGCAGCTCGAGCACGCGGCGGCGACCACCTGATCGTGGGCCGACGCAACCGCCGACGATCAGCCGATCAGCCGACGGCCCCCACGAGCGCGTACGCGAGCGACGACTTCGGCGTCCTGGAGCTGCGCGGCGCGATGAGCCCCAAGACGCGCAGGGAGTACGCGTCGATCGGCGGCGTGCGCGAGGATGCGTGGCAGCGGCAGGTGGAGTTCCTCTTCGAAAGGCTGGCTGTGCGCTGGACCATCCATGACCTCCCGATCGAGCGCCAGAAGGAGCTGCTCGCCCGCTTCCGGGCGGCCTCCACCGACGAGCGCGCCTGGATCCGGCGCGTGCTGCGCGAGCACGTCGCCGAGTGGTTCCCGGAGGTGGCCGCGCCGTGAGCGTTCCCGAGCGGCTGCTGCTGGGCTCAGGCCCCTCCCCCGTGCCGCGGCGCGTGCTCGACGCGCTCGCCCAGCCGACGATCGGCCATCTCGATCCCGTGTTCGCCGAGATCATGGACCGCTGCCGCGCGCGGCTGCGCGACGTGCTGCTCACGTCCAACGACGTGACGCTGCCGATCAGCGGAACCGGCAGCGCGGGCATGGAGGCGATGGTCGTCAACTTCGTGCGCCCGGGCGACCGCGTCGTCTGCGGCGTGAACGGGCTCTTCGGCCAGCGGATGGCCGACGAGCTGGGCCGCAACGGGGCCGACGTGGTCGTCGTCGAGGGTGAGTGGGGGCGCGCGATCCCGACCGAGCGCCTGCTGGAGGCCGTCGACGACCGCACCGCCGCGCTGTTCGTCGTGCACGGCGAGACGTCCACCGGCGTGCGCCAGCCGCTCGACGGGCTCGCGGACGCGTGCCGCGCCGTCGACGCGCTGCTGCTGGTCGACTGCGTGACGTCGCTGGCGGGCGCGCCGATCGCGATCGACGCCGAGGGCGTCGACGTGGCCTTCAGCGGGACGCAGAAGTGCCTGAACGCACCGCCCGGGCTGGCGCCGCTCACAGTCGGCCCGCGCGCGCTCGAGCGCCTGCGGCCCGGGCGCTCGTGGTACTTCGACCTGACGCTGCTGCTCGGCTACTGGACGCCGGGCGAGGCCGCGCGGGCCTACCACCACACCGCGCCCATCAACCTCGTCTACGCGCTCGACGAAGCGCTGGCGATCGTGCTGGAGGAGGGCCTTCCCGAGCGCTGGGAGCGCCACGCGGACGCGCACGAGGAGCTGCTCGACGAGCTGCGCGAGCTCGGCTTCGAGCGCCTCGCGCCCGAGGGCGAGCAGCTCGCCTCGCTGCTCTGCGTGCGCGTGCCGGAGGGCATCGACGAGGCGGCCGTGCGGCGCGCGCTGCTGCTGCGCCACGACATCGAGATCAGCGGTGGTCTCGGCCCGCTCGCCGGCCGCGTGTGGCGCATCGGGGTGATGGGCGAGGGCGCTCGACCCGAGGCGCGCGAGCGGCTCGTGGAGGCGCTGCGCGCGGAGCTGGCGTGACGCGCGGCCCCGACCCGGCGCGCTTCGCCGAGCTGCTCGCCGGCTACTGCCTGGAGGTCGAGAAGGGCCAGGAGGTCCTCGTGCGCTCGACGACGCTCGCCGCGCCCCTGCTGCTCGAGCTCCAGCGCGCGATCCTCGAGCGGGGCGCGTGGCCGCTGCTGCGGGTGGAGCTGCCCGGCCAGGCTGAGGGCTTCTACGAGCACGCCCGGGACTGGCAGCTCGACGAGGTCTCCGACGTCGCCGTGGCCGAGGCGAGGAAGGCGTCGGCCACGCTGGGCATCCAGGCGCCGGAGAACACGCGGGCGCTCAGCGGCGTCGACCCGAAGCGGATCGCGCGGGCGGCGCGAGCGCGGCAGCCGTTGCGCGAGCAGACGCTGCGCCGGCCGTGGTGCTCGACGCTGTGGCCGACGCAGGCGGGCGCGCAGCAGGCCGGCATGTCGCTGGACGCGTTCGGAGCGTTCGTCACGCGGGCGCTGTTCCTGGACCGGGAGGATCCGGTCGCCGCCTGGGGCGGGCTGCGGGCGTTCCAACAGCGGCTGATCGGGCGCCTGGCGCGCGCGGAGGAGATCCGCGTCGAGGCCGAGGGCACGGACCTGCGGCTGAGCGTGAAGGGCCGGACGTGGGTGAACTCGGACGGACGGCGCAACATGCCGTCCGGCGAGGTCTTCACCGGCCCGCACGAGGCCAGCGCCGAAGGGACGATCTTCTTCGACGTGCCCTCGTCGCCGGCGGGCGTCGAGGTGGCGGGCGTCACGCTGCGCTTCCGCGAGGGCGTCGTCATCGAGGCGCATGCGCAGCGCGGCGACCCCTACCTCCAGCGCGCGCTGGAGACCGACGAGGGCGCGCGACGCCTCGGGGAGCTGGGCATCGGCACGAACTTCGGCATCGACCGGCCGATCGGGGCGATCCTCTTCGACGAGAAGATGGCCTTGACGGTGCACCTCGCGCTCGGGCGCTCCTACCCGGAGACCGGCGGCCGGAACGAGTCGGCGCTGCACTGGGACCTGATCCGCGACCTGCGCGGCGGCGGGCGGCTGACCGCCGACGGCGAGACGATCGTGGACCAGGACGGCTTCGGGGTGACGTAGCGCCGACCGATCCCGGACCGCTGAGCGGACCGCGTCTGACGTTCGCGGCGCGGATGTCGACGTTCGGCGCCCGCGGCCCGCATCGACCCCCTCGGCGCGTACCCTGCGGAGCCGAATGCGCCGCACCAAGATCGTCGCCACCATCGGCCCGGCCTCCCGCGACCCGGAGGTCCTCCTGCGGATGGTCCAGGCCGGGATGGACGTCGCCCGCCTGAACTTCTCCCACGGCAGCTACGAGGAGCACGAGGAGAACGTCTCGCTGGTCCGCGACGCCGCCGCCCGTGCCGGGCGTCCCGTCGCGATCCTCCAGGACCTACCCGGGCCGAAGCTGCGCATCGGCCCGCTCGAGGGCGATCGGGCCGACCTCGCCGTCGGCGAGCCGATCACGTTCGTCTGCGGCGGCGACGGGGTCGGCGACGCCAGGCGGATGACGATCAACTGGCCGGGCCTGTCGGACGCCCTCGAGCCCGGCGAGGTGATCTACCTCGCCGACGGCTCCGTGCGCCTGCGGGTGCGCGCCGTCCGGGCGGCCGACTGCGAGATCGACACCGAGGTCGAGGTAGGCGGAAGCGTCGTCTCGCGCCAGGGCGTCAACATCCCCAACCCGGTCGACGAGCTGCCCGCCGTGCCGGAGGCGGATATCGCCCACCTGCGCGTCGGCGAGCGCCTCGGCGTCGACATCGTCGCGATCTCGTTCGTGCGCAGGGTCGAGGACGTCGAGCTCCTGCGCAACGAGACCCGGCTGCCGCTGATCGCGAAGATCGAGAAGCCGCAGGGCGTCGAGAACATGCGCGACATCATCTACGCGGCCGACTGCGTCATGGTCGCGCGCGGCGACCTCGGCATCGAGCTGCCGATCGAGGAGGTGCCGATGGTGCAGAAGCGCCTGCTCGCCACCGCCGGCGCGATGGCGCGCCCGTCGATCACCGCCACGCAGATGCTCGACTCGATGGTCAGCTCCACCCGGCCGACGCGCGCGGAGGTCGCCGACGTCGCCAACGCGATCCTCGACGGCACCGATGCCGTCATGCTCTCCCAGGAGACGGCCATCGGGGACTACCCCGTCGAGGCGATCGCGATGATGGCGGCGGTCGCCCGGGAGACCGAGAAGGCGGCGCCGTACCTGGAGTGGAACGAGACGCGCGTCCGGCGCGACGCGCGCGACCCGGCCTACACCGTCGCGCACTCCGCGGTCGAGGCGGCGCGCGAGCTGGCGCTCGACGCCCTGATCGTCCCGACGCTCTCGGGCCGCAGCGCGCGGCTCGTCTCCGCCAACCGCCCGAACGTGCCGATCCTCGCCCTGTCGCCCGGGCGCGAGACGGTGCGCCGCTGCGGGCTGATGTGGGGCGTGCGGGCCGCGGGCATGCAACGCCACGAGGTGACCGAGGAGCTCATCGCCGACGCCATCCGGCGCGTGCTGGACCTCGGCTGGTGCTCGCCGGGGCAGCGCGTCGGCATCACGGCGGGCCTGCCGAGCGGGCAGCCGGGGACGACGAGCCTCTTCCAGGTCCAGGAGATCTAGTCCTGTAGGCGACGAGCAGGCCGCTCACGCCCATCACGACGAGGATCGCGACCGCGATCAGCGTCTCCGGCTTGGTGAAGTCGCCGAACGAGCCGCCGAGCGCGACGTAGGCGACCGTGCGCGGCGCGGTGCCCAGCGCCGTCGCGGCGGCGAACGTAGCCAGCGGCACCCTCGTCAGCCCGACGGCGTAGTTGAACAGCGTGTACGGGATCCCGGGCAGCAGCCGGACGTAGAGCACCGAGAGGAATCCGCGCCGCTCCACGATCCGCGCGAGTCCCTTCACGCGCCGGCCGCCGAGCTTCTCTATCGCGTCCCCCGCGACCCAGCGGGAGATCGAGCCGGCGAGCACGGCGGACAGCACCGCGCTGGCGATGGCGACGGGCGTGCCGAGCGCCGTGCCGAAGAGCAGCCCGGCGGCGCCGGCGAGCAGCGGCCCGGGAAAGAACGCGCAGTTCAGCGCGCCCGCCACCACGATGAACACGAGCGGCCCGGCGATGCCGAAGCCGTCGACCCAGCCGCGCACCTTCTCCGCCGACAGCGAGCCGCTGAGCGCGACGACCGCGAACGCGCACGCGATCGCCACGACGAGCCCGCCGAGGCGGGCCCAGGGCGGGAGCCGCCTCACCCGCGCGAGCGGAGGAACTCGGCCTCGGCCCGTCCGAGCTCCGTCTCGGGCGCCGCGTCGTAGATCCACTCGCGGGCGATGCGGTACCAGTTCGCCCGCGCTCGCAGCTGGCCGAGCACCGCGAGCGTGAGGACCTCCAGCCGACGGCCGAAGAGGTGGTCGGGCGGCATCGACTCGTGGCGCATCTGCGCGAAGTGCCGCGAGCGCGGGTCGCTCATGTCGATCATCACCTGCGTGGCTATCTCGGGGTCCAGCGCGAGCTCCTCGTCGGTCGTGTACCACCAGGTCAGGTCGCGGAACTGCTCGAGCAGCTGGTCGGGCGTGTAGCGCGCCGACGCCAGCACGAAGCCCGACGCCCGGAGGTCGGCCGCCAGCTCCTCGGCCCTGCCCTCGATCGACAGGCGCACCATCCGCAGCTCGCGGCCGGCGACCTCCTCGGAGATGTGCTTGAACAGCCCGAAGTCCAGGAACGCCATCCGGCCGTCCTTCAGCAGCAGCGAGTTGCCCGGGTGCGGGTCGCCCGAGAACTGGCGATGGCGGTACATGCAGCCGAAGTAGAAGCGGAAGACGATCTCGCCGATGCGGTCGCGCTCCTCCTGCGGGAGCTGCTTGATCTCCTCGAACCCGCGGCCGTCGACGAACTCGGAGACGATCACCTTCTCGCGGCACAGCGACGAGACGACCGGGGGGACGACGATGAACGGGTGGTCACGGAAGATCCGGGCCAGCGACCGCTGGTTGTCGGCCTCGAGTTCGTAGTCGAGCTCCTCGTCGATGCGCGCGCGGATCTCGTCCCCGAGCGCCTTCGGGTCCAGGCCGGGTGCGACGGACTTCATCAGCCGCAGGATCATCCCGAGGTTCTGCATGTCGGCGCGCACCGCCTGCGCGACGCCCGGGTACTGGACCTTCACGGCGACGTCCCGTCCGTCGGGAAGCGTCGCGCGGTAGACCTGGCCGATCGAGGCGGCGGCGATCGGAACGGGATCGAAGGTCTCGAAGACGTCGTCGAGGCGCTCGCCGTACTCGCGCTCGAGGACCTTGCGCATGTCCTTGAAGTCCACCTTCGGCGCCGCGTCGCGCAGGGCCGCGAGCTTCGTCTGGAACTCCTCGCGGTACTCCTCGGGCACGAGGCCGACGTCGAGGAACGACATCACCTGCCCGAGCTTCATCGCCGCGCCCTTCATCGTCCCGAGCGCGGCGACGATCTGCTCGGCCGTCTCGATCTGGCGCCGCTCGAGCGCCCTGCGCTTGCCGTCCTCGTCGCGGGTGATGTTGGCGGCGCGCGTCCCGAGCTGGCGCGCCGCCTGCCCCGCCGCCAGGCGGCCGACGCGCGCGCTGCGCGAGAGCCGCGAGGTGGGGATGGGCGGGCGGGACGGCTCCTTCGGGGGCGTCACCCGGTCTCGACCTTCGAGCCGGGGACGATGTCGTCCCGGCCGTCGGGCCAGCGCACCCACGCCTTGTGGCCGCCGTCGTAGTCGTTGCCGAGCAGGACGAGCGTGGCCGGCTCGCCGAGGGCGGTGCACGGCGCGTCGCCCTCCTTGTCGAGCCCGCGCCAGACCCGGATGAAGGCGTTGTTCTCCCACTCTTCGCCGATCGTCGACGGCTCGGTGTGCCCGGGGCGGACGACGGTCTCCTTCGGCAGCGCCATGAGCGTGTCCATGATGGACGAGCGCAGGTCGGCGTAGGAGGTGGAGCCGGGCGCGCGGACGCCGCCGACGGAGTCCTTGAACAGCGTGTCGCCGGTGAACACCTCGCCGTCCACGACGAGCGCCAGCATGCCCGCCGTGTGACCGGGCGTGTGCAGGGCGCGGACCTCGAGCTCGCCGATCCGCACCGTCTCCGGGAACGGCTGCGCCTGCCCCTCGAACGGCTCGCGCTCGTCGATGAGGACGGTCAGCTCGGGCCAGCGGGCCGTCAGCTTGTCGAGCTCGCACACGTGGTCGAAGTGGTGATGCGTCAGGAGGACGTGGGTCGGCGCCACGCCGAGCCGGTCGGCCGCCGCGATCAGCGGCTCCACCGGGCCGCCCGCATCGACGAAGAAGGCCGTACCCCCCTCCCGGTCCGCGACCAGGTACGTGTTGGAGAGGAAGTCCGGGTGCATGCTCTGCTCGACGATCATGCTGGGTAGATTGCCAGCCATGGAGCTCATCCACACCTGCTATCGCATCGGCGACATCGATCGATCGGTCGCCTTCTACGAGGCGCTCGGCTTCGAGGAGGTGCGGCGCAAGCCCATCCGCGACGAGGCGATCAACGTGTTCATGGGCCTTCCGGGCGACGGTCCGCGGCTGGAGCTGACCTACAACCACGGCGTCGACAGCTACGAGCTGGGCACCGGCTACAACCACATCGCGGTGTCGGTCGACGACCTCGACGCGGTGCTGGCGCGGCTGGCCGAGAAGGGCATCGAGCCCGAGAAGCCGCCCTACCGGATCAGCGAGGGCGGCTCGCGGCTGTGCTTCGTCCGCGACCCGGACGGCTACCGGATCGAGCTGCTCGAGCGCCCCTAGAACGGGGTCACTGTCGAGTTTGCGTCGCATAGCGACGTCAAGTCGACAGCGAGCGGCGCAGCGCCCGCACCACGGACTGCGGATCGGTCCGGATCTGACGTCGGGTGAAGCGCAGGACGCGCACGCCCCGGGCGGCCAGGGTGGCGTCGCGCTCGCGATCGCGCTCGAAGGCGCCGCGCGTTCGGTGGTACGTCCAGCCGTCCGTCTCGACGACGAGCTTCGCCGTGGGCCAGTGGAAGTCGACCCGCAGCCCGGCCACGCGGGCGTTGACGCGCGGCCGCGGCAGCCGATGCTCCGCACAGAGCCCCAGGAAGCGATCCTCGAGCGGGCTGTCGGTGAGCGTCGTGCCGATCTCGTGCTCGGCCAGCAGGGCGGTGAGCGCGGGCACGCCCGGACGGCCGGTCCGGCCCTCCAGCGCGGCGCGCACGGCGCGCTCGTCGTAGAGGCACAGCACCTCGGCCTGGTCGCACGCCCGCTCCAGAGCCCGCCGCGGCAGGGTCGCGGCCAGGTCCAGCAGCGTGCGCGCCACGGTCGTCACCGGGATGCCCTCCTGCGTCGTCGCCTCCTCGGGACGCAGGTGGGCGTGACGGTGCAGGCGCACGCCCGAGGGGGCGATCAGACCGGCGGCGGTCGGGACCGTCACGTCGACGAGGCGCGCCGCGCTCGCGCGCAGCTCCCAGAGCGAGCCCGCCGCGGCATGGCTGAGAACGGCGCCGCGGCCGCAGGCCTTCACCGCCGCCAGCCACCTCGCCCTCGGCGTGACCGAGCGGTGGCCCACCGCGTAGACGCCACGATGGAGATGATGGAGGCGCCCTGAGCGCATCCGCCGATCCACCGCGCTCGGGCTGAAGCCGCGCGCGCCGAGCTCCGTCCGGCTGACGATGCCGTGCTGGCGCGTCGCCAGGGCGGCCAGATGCAGGTCACTGTCGGGTTTGCGTCGCATAAGCGACGGCAAGTGGACAGCGACGCGCGGTTCGCCCCCCGCCGTCGGCGCTGCGACGATGGGCCCAGGCACCGCACCGCGGTCGCCGATCTCGGCTCGTACTCCTTCCGCCTCGTCGTCTTCGGCGCCGCCGACGGCTGGTGGAGGCGCACCGACGAGATCTACG
>JANJUA010000122.1 GCA_024710825.1 Solirubrobacteraceae bacterium | reverse complement strand
GACATCGCGCGGCCGCCCGACGACGCGGTCGCCGTGGAGCCGAGCGTCGTCGCGCCCCGCCGGCGCCCGTCGTCGCCGTGGCTGACCGAGGCGATCGCGGCGCTGGCCCGCACCGACGAGCCGGCCGCCGCGGCGCTGCTGCTCGAGCTGCTGCCGGCCCAGGGCGGCGCGATGCGCCGGCCGCTGCCCTATGGCCTCACGATCGGCGGGCACGGCAGCTTCCGCATCGACCCGGGCACGGATCCCGCCGCCGTCGTGCCCGTCGGCGAAGGCGAGCTCGGCACGCTGGCCCTCCGCGTGACCGGCCGAGTCGCCGCGCTCGCCCCGCTGGCCGGCGGCGGCACGTCACGACGCCTGCGCGACGCGAGCTCCGAAGGTCGCAGGCGCTTCGTCCGCAGGCTGCTCAAGGCGCGTCGGCGGCCGCTGGACCTCGCCGATCTCGCCGACCGCGGCATCCAGCTCGGCGCCGGCGGCCTGCTGGCCGCGCTCGCCGTGACGGTCGACCCCACGTGGATCGCGGGCCACGACTCCTTCGCCGTCCGCTACCTCAGCGGCGGCGACGAGGTTCTCGTCGCCGTGAGCCCCGGCGTCCGGCCTGAGGTGAGCGTGGAGGGCGGGCCGGTCGCGCGGCCCGAGGTCAACGCGGAGCACGCGTCGGTCGACGCTCCCGCCGCGACCGTCTACGCCGCGCCGACCGCGCTGCTGGCGCTGCTGGCCCGCACGACCCTCCCGCCCGGCGAGCAGGTCCTGCTCACGGGCGACGAGGCCGCCGTCACGACCCTGCACGGCTGGTTCGCCCGCGCGCAGGGCCTGGCTCGGGGCTGACGGCGCACTCCCGCGGGACGGCGGACTCCGGCGCGAACCGGCGCGCGCGAAGCCCGGCCCGGCCGGCCATGTCGAGGTCCGCCCGACGGCTTGCTCGCACGTTGCGAGGAAGTCCCGGATTCGGTCCGAGCGCGCGTCTATGTTGCAGGCCCGGTGTCCTCCTCCGCCTGCGCCCATCTCCACGTCCACAGCGAGTACAGCCTGCTGGACGGCGCGTGCAAGATCGACGCCCTCGCCGCCCGCGCCGCCGCGTTCGGTCAGCCCGCGCTCGGGCTCACCGACCACGGGGTGATGAACGGGGCCGTCGAGCTCTACAAGGCGACGAGGAAGCACGGCATCAAGCCGATCGTCGGCTGCGAGGTCTACCTCGTCGACGACCACGCCAAGCGCGAGCGCCAGGAGCGCAACCACCTGACCCTGCTCGCCGAGACCGACGAGGGCTACCGCAACCTCGTCAAGCTCTCCAGCCTCGGCTACCTCGAGGGCCTGTCGCGCGGCAAGCCGAGCGTCGACCTCTCCCAGATCCAGCGCCACAGCGCCGGCATCATCGCGCTCACCGGCTGCCTGGCCTCCCGCTTCTGCCGGCGCCTGATCGCCGACGCCGACGCCGAGGCCCGCGCCCATGTCGACGACCTCGTCAACGTCTTCGGCGCCGAGCAGGTCTTCTTCGAGGTCCAGAAGAACGGGATCGCCGAGCAGGAGAAGGCCAACGAGGGCATCGTCCGCATAGCCCGCGAGCTGGGCAGGCCCCTCGTGGGCACGGGCGACGTGCACTACGTCCGCAAGGAGGACTACCACCACCACACGGCGCTGCTGTGCGTCCAGACGAAGTCGACGCTCGCCGCGCCCAAGATGACCTTCGAGACGAACGAGTTCTACCTCAAGGACAACGCCGAGATGGCGTCCGCGTTCGCCGAGTGGCCGGAGGCTCTGCAGTCGACCCTGGACATCGCCGAGCGCTGCGACGTCAGCATCGAGCTGGGCAAGCAGCTCATCCCGAGCTTCCCGACCCCGGACGGCTCCGACGAGCGCAGCTACCTCCGCGCCCGCGTCGAGGAGGGCCTGCGCCTGCGCTACGGCGACCCGGTTCCCGCCAGGGCCCGCGAGCGGGCGGAGATGGAGCTCGGCGTCATCGACCGGATGGGCTTCAACGCCTACTTCCTGATCGTCTGGGACTTCGTCAACTACGCGAAGTCCAACGGCATCGCGGTCGGCCCGGGCCGCGGCTCCGCGGCGGGCAGCCTCGTCGCGTACTGCCTGTCGATCACGGACGTCGACCCGCTCCGCTACGACCTCCTCTTCGAGCGCTTCCTCAACCCGGAGCGCGTGTCGATGCCGGACATCGACATCGACTTCTCCGTTCGCGGGCGCGAGCGCGTGATGCGCTACGTGACCGAGAAGTACGGCCGTGACTGCGTGGCGCAGATCGTCACCTTCGGCAAGATGTTCCCGCGCGCGGCGACTCGCGACGCTGCCCGCGTCCTCGGCCACGACTACGGCGTCGGCGACCGGCTGGCGAAGCTCATCCCCGATCCGATCATGGGCCGCCCGCCGAGCTTCGAGGACTGCCTCACGCCCGGCGAGGATCTCAAGAAGGCCTATGACGAGGACCCGACGGCGCGCCAGATCGTCGACGTCGCCCGCGGCCTAGAGGGCATCGTCCGGAACTCGTCGATCCACGCCGCGGCCGTCGTCATCGCGGATCGCCCCCTCACCGACATCGTCCCGCTCCAGCTCGCGGACGCCGGCACGACGGACGAGGACGGCAACCGCGTCTTCAAGACGGTCACGCAGTTCTCGATGAAGCCGGTCGAGGAGCTCGGGCTGCTGAAGATGGACTTCCTGGGCCTGCGCAACCTCGACGTAATCGAGGACGCGCTGGACATCATCGAGCGCTCGACCGGGTCGCGCCCGGACATGACGACGCTCCCGCTCGACGACCCGGCGACCTACGAGATGATGGCCCGCGGCGACTCGATCGGCGTGTTCCAGTTCGAGTCCGAGGGCATGCAGGAGGCGTTGCGGAAGGTGCGCCCGACCGAGTTCAACGACCTCGTCGCGCTGAACGCCCTCTACCGGCCGGGCGCCATGGACCAGATCGGGGTGTACGCGCGCGGCAAGCGCGAGCCCGAGTCGATCGCGTTCCCGGACGACCGCCTGCGCCCGATCCTGGAGGACACGAAGGGCGTGATCCTCTACCAGGAGCAGGCCATGCAGATCTCCAAGGAGCTCGCGGGGTTCAGCGGCGCCAAGGCGGACGACCTGCGCAAGGCGATCGGCAAGAAGAACCGCGAGGCGATGGCGAAGCTCGAGCCGGAGTTCCGCGAGGGCTGCCGCGCGTCGGGCACCTCCGAGCAGGTCATCGACTGGCTGTGGACGACCAACGAGAAGTCAGCCGACTACTCCTTCAACAAGTGCGCGTCCGGGCAGACCCGCGTGATCCTGCCGGACGGAACCCGGATGCGCCTGTCGAAGGCGTTCCGCGAGCGGCCGGCGGAGATCATGTCGATGTGGGCCGACGGCGAGATCCGTCCACACAAGGTCGAGCGCATCGTCCGGACGGGCCGGAAGTTCGTCTACCGCGTCCGGTGCGAGAGCGGGCGACAGATCCGGGCCACTGCCGACCACCGCCTCCTGACGACCGAGGGCTACCTGCCGATCGAGGAGATGTCCGTCGGCACCGAGCTGATCACGATGCCGATGATCAGCGACGAGCAGCGAGAGGCGCGGCGCAAGACGATGACCCGTCTGGCCCACAGCCCTGAGCGCGCCGAATGGGATCGCCAGGCCTCGATTCGGATGAAGGCCTACCAGGACTCGCGGCCACACGACGAGAAGGCGGCGCACATGCGCCGCATGCACGAGCAGCACCCGCACATCCGGCGCATCGGGGTCGCCGCGATGCACGACCGCGTCCGCTGGCTGTGGGCGAACGATCCCGAGTGGCGCGCGCGGCAGATGGAGCGCTCGTTTGCGAGCGTGCGCGCCGCCTACGACAGCGGCCCCGGCTACGGCCACTGCTCGATCGCCTCGAACGGCATGTGGTGCGCGAGCTGGCCCGAGCGCGAGATGTGCGAGTGGCTCATCGACCGGGGCGTCGAGTTCGAGATGCACAAGGCGCTCGGCAACGGCCGGATGTGCGACTTCTACTTCGCCGGCGTCTACTGGGAGATGGACGGCCTCGACCGCACCCAGGACTACTTTGCCGACAAATACGGCGACCTTCCGTACGTCGTCGTCACCCCCGAGGACTTCCGCTTCCGCGTCGAACGGCACATGGCCACCACGCACGCCGAGAACGGCGATCCGATCGTCGCGATCGAGCCGCTCGGGTACGAGATGACCTACGACGTGGAGATGTCTGCGGACG
Source organism: Solirubrobacteraceae bacterium (assembly GCA_024710825.1). GTDB lineage: Bacteria > Actinomycetota > Thermoleophilia > Solirubrobacterales > Solirubrobacteraceae > Capillimicrobium. Next base: position 2,263 of record JANJUA010000122.1, on the reverse strand, counting down.
GCCCGCTGAACTTCCTCGCCAACGGCATCGTCTCCCACAACTCCCACGCGGCCTGCTACGGCCTGATCGCCTACCGGACCGCCTGGCTGAAGGCGACGTACCCGGCCGAGTACATGGCCGCCCTGATCTCGAGCGTCATGTCGACGAAGGACAAGGTCCCGTTCTTCGTCGCCCGCTGCGAGGAGATGGGCATCGAGATCCTGCCGCCCGACGTGAACCTCTCCGACCACGAGTTCACCGTCGTCGAGGGCAACATCCGCTTCGGGCTCGACGCCGTGAAGGGCGTCGGCTACCAGGCCGTCGAGGCGATGAAGCAGGCACGCGAGGAGAGCGGCCCGTTCGAGTCGCTGTGGGACTTCTGCGCCCGGGTGGACGCGCGCGCGGTCAACAAGAAGGCGATCGAGGCGCTCATCAAGTGCGGCGCCTTCGGCTCCACCGGCGCCACGCGCAAGGGCATGCTCGCCGTGCTCGAGCAGGCGCAGGCCGCCGGGGCCAAGCAGCAGCAGGACGCCCTCACCGGTCAGGGCTCGATCTTCGACCTCGAGCCGGCCGACGGCGCCTCCGCGGCCTTCGCCGCGCCGAGCCACCCGCCGATCCCGTCCGAGGAGTTCGAGCAGAGCGAGCTGCTCGCCATCGAGAAGGAGGCGATCGGCCTCTTCATCTCGGCGCACCCGCTGAAGGAGGTGCGCGAGGCGCTGCGCGTGAAGGTCGACTGCCCGATCGCCGAGGTCGCGCACCGCAAGGACCAGGACTGGGTCACGGTCGGCGGCATCATCACCCAGGCGAAGAAGATCCGCACGAAGTCGGGCGCGACGATGATGTTCGCGACGCTCGACGACCTGGAGGGCGCCATCGAGATCGTCGTCTTCGAGCGGGTGCTGGCCGAGCAGGAGGCGGCGCTCCAGGTCGACGAGATCGTGCTCGTGCGCGGGCGCGTCGACCACAAGGACGCGTCGAAGACGTGCGTGATCGTCCAGTCGGTGGAGGCGTTCAAGCCGTCGCCCGAGGAGATCGAGCGGGCCAGGGCCCAGGTGCAGGCGATGGCGCAGCGCGCCGAGCCCACCGCGCTGCTCGTCCACGTCGACGCCGCGCGCCTGCCGGCGACCGTCATCGACGAGCTGAAGTCGCTGCTCGGCAACTTCCCCGGCGAGAGCGAGGTCGTCCTGCACGTGCAGACCTCGGCCGGCCCGCGCAGGCTGCGCCTCGGGCCGGAGTACAAGGTCGCGCAGACGGCGGCCCTGAGGGCCGAGCTCGACCACGTGCTCGGCGAGGCGATGCTTCCTGCCGCCTGACCCGCGGCCCGCGGCCCTGTAATGTCGCCTCGCGGCCTCTCGCCTTTCCGCTGGACCGGGGGTGGGAGGCCGCGCGGGGGACCTACCCGGCGCGGCGCGCCGCCAGTCCCCGCTCGTGCAGCTGCGCGACGTAGCGCGTGTGCTGCGCCGTCGCCTGCTTCTCTCCGGGGCCGGGCGTCTCGAGGATCATCGGCAGGCCCTGGAAGCGCGGCTCCGACAGGAAGACGGCGCAGCCGTCCTCACCGAGCTCGCCCTGGCCGACGCTCGCGTGGCGGTCGCGGTTTGAGCCCAGCGCGGTCTGCGAGTCGTTGAGGTGCAGCGAGCCGAGCCGCTCGGCGCCCACGAGCGCGACGCAGTCGTCGAGCGTGCGCGCGAGCCCCTCGGGCGTGCGGATGTCGAAGCCCGATGCGAACAGGTGGCAGGAATCGAGGCACAGCCCGAGGCGGTCGCCGCCGCCGGCCGCCTCGAACAGCGCGGCGAGCTCCTCGAACGAGCGCCCGAGCGTGCCGCCGGCGCCGGCCGTGTTCTCGAGGTGCAGCCGGCAGCCCTCGCTCTCCTCGAGCGCCTCGCGGATCGTCGCGCCCGCGCGCTCGATCGCCGGCCCGACCTCGCCGGCCAGCGCGGAGCCCGGGTGCAGCACGACGGCGTGCGCGCCCAGGGCGGCGCCCGCCCGCAGAGACGCGACGAGCGACGTCAGCGACTTCGCGCGGATCTCGGGGTCCTCGGAGGCGCAGTTGAGCAGGTAGACCGCGTGGATGAGCAGCGCTTGCACCTGCGAGCCGGTCATCGCCTCTCGGAACGCCGCTACCTGCTCGTCCGAGTAGACCGTAGGCTTCCAGGCGCGCGGGTTCTGGTTGAAGATCTGGATCGCGCGGCAGTCGGCCTCGACCCCGCGGGCGACGGCCTTGGCCGGTCCGCCGGCGGGGGAGACATGGGCACCGATGAGCATTTGGGACCTGTGTCTAGCATGC
>JANJUA010000106.1 GCA_024710825.1 Solirubrobacteraceae bacterium | reverse complement strand
CCATCCAAGTCGCCATCCACGTCGACCATGATGTCAGCCGTGCTTGGCCCCGGAGGGGCTTGAATCGGATCTAGATCGCCAGGAGCAGGCGTGGGTTGCACGACGACCGAGGCGGTCATCACCCCCGATGCATGCCCGGCCGTGTCGATCGACTGCGCCTCGATATCGATCGTTTCTCCAAGCTGGGCATTGGTCACTACAAAGGACCAGTCATCATCAAGAATCGCCCAAGCGGTGAAGGTACCGTTCGGGCGCTTCCACCGGTACTTGACCACATCGAGCGGCGAGACCTGGGTGCGCACCTCACCGTCGGGATCATCCCTACCGGGCTCGATCGCCATGGTCGCGGCCGATGATGAAGCGTCGAAACCTGCGGAGCTCACGCCCTGAGGCGTCGGTGGGGGGACGAGATCGAAGTTCATGTCGTACGGATACGACACAGGCGACCATTGCCCCGAGTCGTCCCGGGCGTAGGCCCAGATGACCTGGTGGCCGTCCGGCATGTTGCCGATCGGCACGGCGGCGGTGAACTGCTTGGAGCAGACGCCGTAGGCGCAGGCGGGGTTGTTGACCGTGATGCCGCTGGAGCCGTTCATGCCGTTGTAGGTCCAGCCGGCAGGCCCGTAGAAGGTGATGCTGGCGATGCCGGAGCTGTCGTCCTTGGCGACGGCGGAGATCGGGTCGGCGGGGTTGGTGATCCAGGCCGGGTAGACCGCCGGCGCCATGACCATCGGACCGGCGTAACCGGGGGGACCATGGGGCGCGTCCGGGTCGCTCATCCAGAGCTCGACGTCGCCCATGTAGCTGTCGACCGCGACCTGGTTGCTGCTGTAGGCGTAGTTGCCGAAGACGAACGCGTTGCTCGCCGTGCCGCCCTGGCCCGGGGTGGTCACGTTCCACGAGTACAGAGCGAACGGAGCGCAGCCCTCGCCGTAGGTGGTCCCGTAGGGGCCTTCCCAGTTGTTGAGATCCGGGCCGGCGATGCCGACGATCATGCAGTGGGCCAGGCTCGCGCCGAGGATATGGCGCGACACCGAGCTGTAGGCCCTCCAGATGTGCGCGTTGCCGGGCGCGTTGAAGTAGAAGCCGGCACGATCCGCGGTGCCCGGGCCGCCGCCGGTGAAGAGGTACGGTGTCGGCTCCTGGGGATAGCTGTGCGACAGGATGTACAGACCGCGGCCCCACCAGAAGTCACCGCCGAACACGGTGTACTTCCCACTCTGGTTGTAGGACCCCCAGTAGCTGAACGCGTCGTACCCGGAGTAGCTGAAGTAGAAGCCGGCCACGAAGTCTGGGTCCACCGCGATCGGATAGGCGACGTCCCGACCGACGTGCTCGATGACGATCGTGATGCGGTCGCCGTTGACCTCGAGCCGGGTCGGGACGATCTCGCCGTCGGCATCGAAGGCCGTCGCAATGCCGAGACGCGCGATGGTCTTGCCGCCCTCGACCACGCGGACGCCGTCACGGCCGGGCTGACCCAGAGTCGCACCCGCAGGCAGGTCGACGTGCAGCGACAACCGCTCGGGCGCATGCTTGGAGCGCAGCTGCCACGCGTACTGCACGCCGCTGGTCAACGGCTTGACCATCGTGTCCGTGTCGGTCAGCGAGTCGGCGAAGAACACCGTCTTGCCGGCCCGGTCGCCGTCAGCGGCGTTCTCGACCGGCCGAATCGCCAGGCCCAGATGCGGGAAGTCCACCCCATCGTCGGCCTGAGGGCCGATGCGGTATTCCTCCAGGGGGTTGGCCGCCGCCCATCCGTCACCGACCTGCTCGAGCGTCACGTCGACGGGTGCGAGCTTGCCGCCGGCGTCCTTGGCGCGCAGCGGTGTGCTCGACACGACCACGGCGTCGCCGCCGTCCGGCGCGGCGCCCTTCACGCTCGCCGTGAACGCGTCCACGTAGTGGTCGGCCCGCCGGCCACTGCTGAGCGCTCCTGCCGTCGGTCCGCTCACCAGCGTGGGGAACGTCTGATGCGCGAGGCGCGCCGCACCGTCACGCGACAGCCCCGCGTACTTCGTGCGCGACGCGCGCCGGGCGTCCCCCCTCGCCTGCGAGCGACGAACCCGCTCGCGCGCCTGGTGTTCGATGAGCTGCTTTGCGGCCTGTTCACGCGCCTGCCGCATCAACTCGCCATGCGGCACCTTCCCCGGCTCGGACACCGGCGAGTCAGAGGCCGTCGTGAACGGGTAGCGCAGCGGGTCGTACTCCACGGCCGGCCGCGAGGGTCCCGGCGGCTTGTCGCCGACGGCGCCGCGGGCGAGCTCCGCGCCGTATCCCCCGACCATCACCACAGCCGCCACCGCCGCCGCGATCCCAAGACGTGTGCCCGGCAGCCCCCCAGCATGCCCCAACGCAGCCATCGCAGACCCTCCAGTCCTACGTCCATGACCCGTTCCTTGGGTCCCTGGCCGGAGGGTGACGCACCTCTACAGTGCTGTACATCGGCCAAACGGTTGATTTCACTGGATCAGCTGCATCCGCAGCGCCGTGGCGACGGCCGCCGCCCGATTGCTCACGCCGAGCTTGCCGTAGATGTGCTGGAGGTGGGTCTTCACCGTCGCCGGCGCGATGCACAACCGCCGGCCGATCTCGCTCACGGAGAGTCCTCGTGCCGACAGCTGGAGGACTTCCCGCTCTCGCTCGGTCAGCGACGCCCCGATCGTGTCGGGTGCGCGTCCGCGACGGACCGCCTCGACCAGCTCTTCGGCACTGCAGGTGACCGGTAGCCCAGAGGGTTCGCCAAAGCGAAGTATGTCCGCGTCGACGCCCGCGAGCTCGACGTCATCACCCCACGCGGCGTCGACCAGCACGACGTCAGCCATCTCACGCGCGACGATCGAACGGAAGCTCGCCTGAGTCGACGCGCACGCGACGATCGCGATGCCACCCACCTGCTCCGCGACGCGAACGACCCCGTGCACCAGCAGCGGCTGCGCGAGGGCGACGATCAGGCGAGTGGTCTCCACGGCCGCCGGCACGGTATTCGCGCGGTCCGAGCCGAGTCAAAGCTGTACCGCTACGTTGGGCTGATGGTGGCCTCGGCGCGCACGCGCAGGCCGCCGGGGACCTCGCGGGCGACGACGCGGCGCACGTGCACGCGGGGGTCGGCGAACAGCACCTGGCGGCCGATCGGCAGGCCCTCCGGGGTCGCGACCACCGCCCCATCCTCGGCCGCGACCCGGACCGTCACGGGCACGGTGAGGCCGAAGGCCCGAGCCGAGCCGCTGAGCACGATCGCCCCGCCCGCGTCCGCCGACGCCTCGGCGTCGTAGCGCAGCTCCACGCCCTCCGGCGCGAAAGCGGTGAGCTGGTCGAGGTCGACCGTCGCCTCACCCACCGCGTCCGGGCCGCGGCGGCGCACCGTCACCTCGTGCAGCGTCACCCCGCCGCGCGAGACCTCCGGCAGCGACAGGTCGAGCGGGTCCTGCGCCAGCAGGCCGTCGAGCTCCCCGGACGCCGCGGCGGCCGTCGCCGCCTCCGCCGCGCGCAGCGCCTCCGCCTGCCTGCCGAGCGCGTCGGTCACGACCGCGCTGTCCAGGCGAACGGGCTCGACGACCGCCGGCGGCTCGTCCCCGCCGCCGCAGCCGGCGAGGGCCAGGAGCGCCACGGCACAGCTACGACGGATCGGCGACCAGCGCACGGACGCAGGCCACACCCGCGGCGATCTCCTCGGAGAAGTCGCGCTGCGGCTCGAGCAGCATGCGCAGCGCCATGCCGTCGGCCAGCGACAGCAGCACCTCGACGACCGCCGCCGGCGGCGCCGCCAGGCGCAGCACGCCCTCTTGCTGCTTGACCTCCAGCACGTGCGCGATGTGCGCGCTCATCCCGCGCTGGAGCTCCGCATACTCGGCGGCGATCTCCGGGTTGCGCTGCGAGAGGGTGAACAGCTCGAAGTCGACCGCCACGAGGTCGGGGTCGTGCGCGACCAGGTCCTCGAGCGAGGCGACGAGGAGGCCGATGAAGTCGTCGGCGGTCCGCGCGTCCTCGAGCTGGGCCTCAAGCGCCGCCATCTTCAACTCGCCGTCGCGGCGCACGACCTCGGTCAGCAGCCGCTCCTTCGTCCCGAAGTAGTAGTGCAGCAGCCCGCGCGACACGCCCGCCTCGCGCGCGACGTGGTCGAACGTCGACCCGGCGACGCCGCGGCGCGCGACCGAGCGCCGCATCGCGTCGACGATCCGCTGCGCCTTGTCGCCGGCAAGTGTCGTGGCGGCTTCCACCGTCTCCAAGCGTACCTCTGCGACGAAGGCGCCCCATGGGGCGCCTTCGCGTCACAGGGCTAGGAGGCCGAGGCCGCCGGTGTCGGCGGCGGCGAGGCCGGCGCGGTGGTCGACGTGTAGTCGAACTCCTCCTCCGCGCCGAACAGGAGGTCGAGCACCTTGTTGCGCAGCCCCTCGCTGAGCGCGAGAGCCAGGCCGGCGCCCACCAGGACGATCAGCAGCTTGCGGCCACGGTGCTTCTTGCGCTTCTTCGGGCCCTCGCGAAGCGCCTGCGTCGCCTGCTGAAGCGCCTCGGACGCATGATGAAGCTCCTTCTGGAACTTCTTGTCGTCGAGGATCACCTGCGCCGGCGCCTTGCCGTTGTTCAGACGGTCGAACGCGACCCTGGCCGAGTCAAACGCCGTCTTCAGGTTGTCGCGCAGATCCTCGTCCTGGATGAGGCGCTGCACATACGGGCTGCTCTTCACAGCGAGCGCTGCGCTGCCCGCCTTCGCAGCCTTCGACTTTGCCATGCTCACTTCCCTCAGGTCGCTTTGGGCGTGTCGCCAGCATATACCCGCCCATCGCGCCTCGCACCCCGCGAAAGCGCCGCGTCGAGCACTTCCGCGACATCCCGGACGAAGACGAACTCGAGGTCCTCGCGCAGGTGCGCCGGGATGTCGTCGGCGTCGGCCTCGTTCTCGGCCGGCGCAATCACCCGCCGCAGCCCGGTGCGCTGGGCGGCGAGCGCCTTCTCCTTGAGCCCGCCGATGGGCAGCACCTGGCCGGTCAGCGTCACCTCGCCGGTCATCGCGGTGTCGTCGCGAACCGGCCGGCCGAGGAGCAGCGACATCAGCGCGGTGACCATCGCCACGCCCGCGCTGGGACCGTCCTTCGGGATCGCTCCCGCGGGGACGTGGAGGTGCAGGTCGTGGCCGGCGAACCACTCGCCGTCGATCCCGTCGGGCGGATGCGCGCGGACGTAGGAGAGCGCCGCCTGGCCGGACTCGCGCATCACGTCGCCGAGCTGGCCGGTCAGCGTGAGCCGGCCCTTGCCGGGCATCGCCGACGCCTCGACGAACAGCACCTCGCCGCCGACCGGCGTCCACGCCAGCCCCGTCGCCACGCCCGGCTCGCGCGTCCGGCGCTTGGCCTCGGAGTGGAAGCGCGGCTTGCCGAGCAGCTCGCGCACGACCGGCTGCGTCACCGTCATCCGCGGCTTGGCGGTCCCCTCGGCGACCTGCCGCGCGACCTTGCGACACACGGCGCCGATCTCGCGCTCGAGGTTGCGCACGCCCGCCTCGCGGGTGTAGTCGCGGATGATCGCCCGCAGCGCGGGATTTCCGAACGAGATCTGCGAGCGCTTCAACCCGTTGCGCTCGATCTGGCGCGGGACGAGGTAGCGCTTGGCGATCTCGAGCTTCTCCTCCTCGGTGTAGCCGGCGAGCTGGATGACCTCCATGCGGTCGCGCAGCGGGCCGGGGATCGTGTCGAGCGTGTTCGCCGTCGTGATGAACATCACGTTGGAGAGATCGAACGGCACGTCGAGGTAGTGATCGCGGAACGTCGCGTTCTGCTCGGGGTCGAGCACCTCGAGCATCGCGCTCGCCGGGTCGCCCCGGTAGTCCGCCCCCATCTTGTCGATCTCGTCGATCATGAAGAGGGGGTTGTTGGACTCGGCGTCGCGCAGGGAGCGGATGATCACGCCGGG
>JANJUA010000087.1 GCA_024710825.1 Solirubrobacteraceae bacterium | reverse complement strand
GTCCATCGCGGGGATCCAGCGCCGGGCGGGGCCCGCGGTGCCGGTCGGGGTGTCGAAGAGGTTGGTGAGCAGCCGGTTCATGGTCACCGGCTCCCAGCGAACAAGCGCCATGTGTGGCCTCCTGTCAGTCGGTTGATCCTGGTGGCTCACAGTATAGAAATCTCAGTCACTTCCTGTCAAGTCTTCTGCACTACGCGCGCAGCATGAGACACACCCGTACGCCCAAGCCCCCGTGGCGAGAGGGCGCGGGTCAGGCCGAGCCGGAGACGATGCGCGCCCACGTGTCGCCGAGCGCGTCCTGCTGCTCCGGCGACAGGTGGGAGAGGAAATGGCGACGCACGCCGTCGAGGTGCGTCGCGCGGGCGACCGCGAGCTTCTCGCGACCGGCCGGGGTGATGACGGCGAACGACCCGCGCGCGTCCGACGCGCACGCCTTGCGCTCGATCAGGCCGTCGCGCTGGAGGCGATCGGCGAGCCGCGTCAGACCGCTGCGGCTCAGCAGCACGCTCGACGCGAGATCGTGCATGCGCAGGCGCCCCTCGGGAGCATCGCCGAGGAACAGCAGCACCTCGTAGGAGGTGAGGCTCAGCCCGTGGGCGCTCTCCAGCTCGGCGTCGAGCGCCTTCACGAGGGTGGCGTGCACCCGCAGCAGGCCTCGCCAGGCGCGAAGCTCACGAGGGGACAGGAGGCTGGTCGTGGTCGTCGAGGCCATGCGCGGAGTCGTTCGCGGCGCGACGACCGTAGCAAGGTGGCGCGACGGCGCGACGGCGCTACGCCGCCACGTCGGCGGGGTTCGGCCGCTCCTTGACGGACTGGTAGCCGGCGACGATGACCACGACGAAGCAGATCGTGGTCGCCTCGCGCACGACGGCGGTGACGTCCATGAGCGTCTCCCGCGACGTCCCGGCGACGGCCAGCGCCACGTAGGCGACCGCGAAGATCGCCGCGAGCGCGTAGAGGATCGCGGGTCCGCGATGCTCGATCGGCCGCAGGAAGCGATCCCAGCCCGAGTCCGGGATCGGCTCGACGGCGGCGCCGGACTGCCGCGCCGCCCTCGCCACCCGCCATGCGCGCCACGCCTCGACCGCGACCGCGGCCGAGATCAGAGCGGAGAACCAGCTCAGGTGCGACTCGGCGATGTCGGCGACGGTGACGACCATCCGCGCGATCAGCAGCGCGACGAGCAGCTTCACGAGCGACCTACGCCGCTGTGCGACCTGGACGGTGCGGGACCGAGGACCGGGCACGCCCGGCATCGTACGGACCCCTGACGAATCCTTCACCTCATCTTGACCGGGGCTTCAGGATCGCGGCGCATCATTCTTGTGCGCATCCTCCCCTGGAACGCACCGCGGCGGTCCGCCGGCTCCCCATAGCGACCCTGACCCAGTCCGGAGCCGACGGGCCGCCGCCCTTCTCAGGCCAGCATCGACCGCCCGGTCATCTCCGCCGGCTGCGGGATGCCGAGCAGCTCGAGCACCGTGGGGGCCACGTCCGCCAGCACGCCCTCGTCGCGCAGCGCCACGCCGTGGCGCGTCACGACGAACGGCACCGGGTTGAGCGAGTGCGCCGTGTTGGGCGCGCCGTCAGGCTCCAGCATGTGGTCGGCGTTGCCGTGGTCGGCGGTGACGACGCACACGCCGCCGCGCGCCTCGACCGCCGCGACGACCTCGCCGAGGCAGCGGTCGACCGTCTCGACGGCGCGTACGGCCGCCGGGATGACGCCCGTATGGCCGACCATGTCGGCGTTGGCGAAGTTGATGATCCCGAACGCCGGCTCGTCCTCGCGCCAGGCCGCCGTGAACGCCGCGGCCGCCGCCGGCGCGCTCATCTCCGGCTTGTGGTCGTAGGTCGGCACGTCGCGCGGCGAGTCGACCAGCTCGCGCCGCTCGCCCTCGTACGGAGCCTCCTCTCCGCCGCCGAAGAAGTACGTGACGTGCGGGTACTTCTCCGTCTCCGCGACGTGGAGCTGACGCAGCCCGCGCGCGGCCACCACCGCCGGCAGCGTCGTCTGCGGCCGGTGCGGCGGGAACGCGACCGGATACGGCCAGCCCTCGACGTACTGGGTCATCGTCACGTAGCGCGACGGCTCGTGGGCCAGAGCCTCCGTGAGCTGGCGCATCCGGTCCGGGCGGAAGTTGCAGGCGATCACGACGTCGCGCGGGCGGATCCGCGCCTCGCCGCCGACCGTGGTCGGCGCGATGAACTCGTCGGTCTCGCCGCGCTCGTAGGCCTCCCGGGCCGCATCCGAGGCCCGCTCGACGTGGTGGGCGGCCACGCCGTCGACGAGCAGCGCGCGCGCCGCCTCGGTCCGCTCGGCGCGCCGATCGCGGTCCATCGCGTAGTAGCGCCCGACGACGGTGCCGACCCGCGCTCCCTCCCAGGCCTCGACGCGCGCCAGGTACCCCACCCCGCCGGTCGGCGAGGTGTCGCGCCCGTCGGTGAAGGCGTGGACGACGAGGTCCGGCACGCCGAGCTCGCGGCCCAGGCCCACGAGCGCCTCGAGGTGCTCGATCGAGGAGTGCACGCCGCCGTCGCTGACCAGCCCGATGAGATGCACCCGCTCCGCGCCGCCCATCGCGCGGCGCAGCACCTCGTTGGTCACCGGTCCGCCGCCGCCGAGCTCCTCGTCGATGCGCAGGAGATCCTGCTTGACGATCGCCCCGGCGCCGAGGTTCAGGTGCCCCACCTCGGAGTTGCCCATCTGCCCCTCGGGGAGCCCGACGTCCGGCCCGCTGGTGCGCAGGCGCGCGTGCGGGAACGTCTCCCACAGCCGGTCCATGACCGGCGTGCGCGCCTGCGAGATCGCGTTGCCCGGGCCGACGGGCGCCAGCCCCCAGCCGTCGAGGACGACGAGACAGACGGGACTGCCCGAGCTCATCCTCGGGCTGCGTCCACGATCGCCGCGAACGACGCCGGATCCAGCGAGGCGCCGCCGACGAGCGCGCCGTCGACGTCGGGAAGCGCGAGCAGCTCGGCCGCGTTCTCGGCCTTGACCGAGCCGCCGTACAGCACGCGCACCCGCTCGGCCGCCTCCCGGTCGAAGCCGGCGACGAGCGCCCGGACGAACGCGATCGCCTCCTGCGCCTGCTCGGGCGTCGCGACCTGGCCCGTGCCGATCGCCCAGATCGGCTCGTAGGCGATCGTGACCTCCGCGAGGCGCTCGACGGGCACCTTCTCCAGGCCCTCCTGGACCTGGTGGCGCAGCTTGCGCTCGGTGTCGCCCGCCTCGCGCTCCTCCTCGGTCTCGCCGACGCACAGCATCGGAGCGAGGCCGGCCTCCAGCGCCGCCGGCACCTTCTGCTGCAGCGCCCGGTCGGTCTCGCCGAACAGCTCACGCCGCTCGGAGTGCCCGAGCAGCGCGCCGTGGACGTCCAGCTCGTTGAGCATCGCCGCCGACACCTCGCCGGTGTACGCGCCCTCGGCCGCCCAGTGCATGTTCTGGGCGTAGACCTCGACACGCGACCCGCGCGTCGAGTCGACGACCGCGCCGAGCGCGGTGTACGGGACGCACAGCGCGACGTCGACGCCGTCAACGTCTCCGAGCCGCGGCAGCAGCCCGCTGACGAAGACCTCGGCCTCGGCGATCGTCTTGAACATCTTCCAGTTGCCGGCGATGTACGGGGTACGGCTCACTTCAGCGCCTCCACTCCGGGGAGGGCCTTGCCCTCGATCAACTCCAATGACGCTCCACCGCCGGTCGACACGTGGTCGACGCGGTCGGCGAGCCCGAACTGCACGACGGCGGCGACCGAGTCGCCCCCGCCCACGACCGTCGTCGCGCCCGACGCGGCGACCGCCTCGGCGACCGCCTTCGTCCCGGCCGCGAACGGGGCCAGCTCGAACGCGCCCATCGGGCCGTTCCAGCAGACCGTCCCCGCGGCGGCGATCGCCTCGCCGTAGAGCGCCGCGGTGCGCGGCCCCACGTCGAGGCCCATCCAGCCGTCGGGCACGTCGACCCCGTCGAGCTCCGAGACCTCGGTGTCCGCGGCGAACGCGCGGCCGAGGACGAGATCGACGGGGAGCTTCAGCTTGTCGTCGCCGAGCAGCCCGCGGGCCGCCTCGACGTCCTCGTCGGCGCACAGCGAGCGGCCGACCTCGTGGCCCTGCGCCCGCAGGAAGGGAAACGCCATGGCGCCGCCGATGAGGACGCTGTCGGCGACCTCGAGGAAGCGCCGCAGCACGCCGATCTTGTCGGTCACCTTCGCGCCGCCGACGACCGCCACGAAGGGCCGCCGCGGGTCGCTCATGATGCCCTCCATGGTCTCGACCTCCCGCTGGAGCAGCCGGCCCGCGGCGTGCGGCAGCAGCCGCGCCACCCCCTCGGTGGAGGCGTGGGCGCGGTGGGCGGCCCCGAACGCGTCGTTGACGAACACGTCCGCGCGCGCGGCCAGCGCCCGCGCGAGCTCCGGGTCGTTCTTGGTCTCGCCCGGCTGGAAGCGCACGTTCTCGAGCAGCACCATCTCGCCGGTGGCGTCGTCGCCGAACGCGACCTCGGCGTCGAGCAGCTCGCCGAGGCGCGCGGCGACGGGCGCGAGCGAGTACCGCGGGTCGGGCGCGCCCTTCGGCCGGCCCAGGTGCGAGACGAGAACGAGCTGCGCCGCGCCCTTGGAGCGCAGCTCGCGCAGCGTCGGCAGGGCGGCCCGGATGCGGGTGTCGTCGCCGATGCGGCCGTCCTGGAGCGGGACGTTGAAGTCGACCCGCACCAGGACGCGGCGCCCGGCGACGTCCAGGTCGTCGAGCGTCTTCACAGCACCTTCTGGACGAGGTCGACGACGCGGTTGGAGTAGCCCCACTCGTTGTCGTACCACGAGACGACCTTGACCATCGTGCCGTCGATGACGCTCGTGAGCAGCCCGTCGAGGATCGACGAGTGCGGGTTGGCGACGATGTCCGAGGAGACGATCGGGTCCTCCGTGTACTCCAGGATCCCGGCCAGGGCGGCGCTGCCGGCGGCGGCCTTCAGCGCGCCGTTGACCTCCTCGACGCTCGTCGCCTTCTCCGCCTCGAAGGTGAGGTCGACGACCGAGCCGGTCGGCACGGGCGCGCGCACCGCGAAGCCGTGCAGCTTGCCGTTGAGCTCCGGAAGCACGAGGCCCACGGCCTTGGCGGCGCCGGTCGACGTCGGCACGAGGTTGACCGCCGCGGCGCGGGCGCGGCGCGGGTCCTTGTGCGGGGCGTCCTGGAGGTTCTGGTCCTGCGTGTAGGCGTGGATCGTCGTCATCAGGCCGTGCTTGATGCCGATCGCGTCGTTGACGACCTTCGCCACGGGCGCCAGGCAGTTCGTCGTGCAGGACGCGTTGGAGACGACGTCGTGCTTGGCCTTGTCATAGGCCTCGAAGTTCACGCCGAGCACCACCGTCACGTCCGGCTCCGTCGCCGGCGCCGAGATGATGACCTTCTTCGCGCCGCCGTCCAGGTGCTTGGCGGCCGCCTCGCGCTTGGTGAAGAAGCCCGTCGACTCGATGACCACGTCGACGCCGAGATCCCCCCACGGCAGGTCGGACGGGTCGCGCTCGGCGAGCACGCGCAGCGGCTTGCCGTCGACCACGATCGCGTCGCCCTCCACCTCGACCGTGCCCGGGTATGGTCCGAGGATCGAGTCGTACTTCAGCAGGTGGGCGAGCGTCTTCGAGTCGGTCAGGTCGTTGACGGCGACCCACTCGATGTCGGCGTTGGCGGCCTGGGCGGCGCGAAAGACGTTGCGGCCGATGCGGCCGAAGCCGTTGATCCCGACGCGAACGGTCATGGTGGTGTCCTTGGCTCCTTGGATGGCGGCAGAAAGGGGGATCCGGACCGTATCTCAGTCGGCCACCAGCTCGACGCGAAGCCCGTCCGGATCGCGCAGGTAGGCGGCGTACGTTCGAGGCCCGTAGCGGGGCCGGGGGCCGGGCGGGCCGTCGCTGCGGCCGCCCCGGGCGATGCCGGCGGCGAAGGCCGCGTCGACCGCCGGGCGGCCGCTCGCGCGCAGCGCCACGTGCCCGTAGGAGGGCGCCGGCGCGCGGTCGCGCGCGACGATCCAGAAAGTCGGCTCCATCACGCCGTAGGCGACGGCGGCGGGGGCGTCGTGCATGCGGCGGACGCCAAGGGCGAAGAAGACGGCGTCGTAGAACCGGGCGCTGCGCTCGAGGTCGGAGACCTCGAACCCGACGTGGTGCAGCATCGGCGCTACGGGCCCTTGGGGGCCTTGTCCACGTCGCGGTGGCCGACCTCGACCCAGACGTCGTCGCGCGCCCGGTAGCGCTCGGCCAGGTGCTCGGCGATCGCGACCGAGCGGTGCCGGCCGCCGGTGCAGCCGATCGCCACCACCAGGTGCGCCTTTCCCTCGGCGACGTACTGGGGGACCAGGAAGTCCAGCAGCGGCTCGAGATGCGAGTAGAACTCGTCGAGCTTGCCCTCGCGGGCCACGTACTCGACGACGCGCTCGTCGTGGCCGGTCAACGGCCGCAGCTCGGGCACGTAATGCGGGTTGGGCAGGAAGCGCACGTCGAAGACGAGGTCCGCGTCGCGCGCCGGCCCGTGCTTGAAGCCGAAGCTCGCGAACCTCACCGCCAGCCGCGTCGACTTCTCGCGCGGCAGGAACTCGTCGGCGATTCGCCGGCGCAGCATCGCGCCCGTCAGCCCGCTCGTGTCGATGACGACGTCGGCGTGCTCGTGCAGGGCGCCCAGGATCGCCCTCTCCTCGGCGATGCCCGCCGTCACGCTCCCGCCGGGCGCCAGCGGGTGGCGACGGCGCGTCTCCTTGTAGCGCGTGAGCAGCGTCTGCTCGTCGGCGTCGAGGAACAGCACCCGATGGCGCAGCCCGAGCGCGGCCAGGTCCTCGAGCACGGCGACGAGCGTCTCGAAGTAGGCGCCCCCGCGCACGTCGGACACCACGGCCGCCCGCTCGACCTTCGAGCCCTCGTGGACGAACAGCTCCATCAGGCCGCGGATCATCTCGGGCGGCAGGTTGTCGACGCAGAAGTAGCCGGCGTCCTCGAAGACCTGCATGGCGGTCGACTTGCCGGCGCCGGAGAAGCCCGTGATGACCACGAGATCCTCCAGGCGCGAGTCGGCGAACGGCCTGACCGATCGCTCGGCTGCCTGCTCGGTGGTGGCCATGTGCTCCATTCTGCCCGCCGCGGGGGACGTCATACGCCCGTCTTGTGCAGCGACGCCCACAGGTCCCGGGCCACCTTGCCGGGCAGCCCGGGCACGCCCTCCAGCTCTTCGCGCGATGCGGCCAGGAACGCCTCCGGCGAGCCGAAGTGCTTCAGGATGGCCCGCTTGCGCGTCGGGCCGACTCCGGGCAGGTCGTCCAGGACCGAGCTCGTCATCGCCTTGTCGCGCCGGCCGCGGTGGTGCGTGATCGCGAAGCGGTGCGCCTCGTCGCGCACCCGCTGGAGGAGCTGGAGCTCGGGCGTGTCGTGGCCCAGCACCAGCGGCGCGGGCATCCCGGGGCGGAAGACCTCCTCGATCCGCTTGGCCAGCGAGATCACCGCCACGCCGCGATCCAGGAACCCCTGCAGCGCGCCGACGCCCGCCGAGAGCTGGCCGGGGCCGCCGTCGATGACGACGAGGCTGGGCAGCGCCGAGAACGACGGGTCGTGCTCGGGGTCGTGCGGCGACAGGTCCGCCTGGCGCTCCCACTGGGCCAGGCGCCGGCCGAGCACCTCCGCCATCGCGGCGAAGTCGTCGGGGACGCCGTCCTCGTTGCCCCGGATCCGGAAGCGCCGGTAGTCGCTCTTCTTCGGCGCCCCTCCCTCGAAGACGACCATCGAGGCCACCTGGTGGGTGCCCATCAGGTTCGAGATGTCGTAGCACTCGATCCGCAGCGGCAGGGCGTCCAGCCCGAGCGCCGCCTGCAGGCCGTCGAGCGCCTCCACGCGCTGCTGCCGGCGCCGCTCGGTCTTCAGCTTCTCCTGGTCGAGCGCCAGCTTCGCGTTGCGCTCGGCCAGGTCGAGGATCCGGCGCTTGTCGCCGCGCTCGGGCACGCGTAGCTCCACGCGGCCGCCGCGCCGCTCGCCGAGCGCCTCGGCGAGGCTCGGCTCGGTCGGCACGGGCACCAGGATCTGCGGAGGGATCGACATCGCCTCCGCGTAGTACTGGAGCAGGAACTCCTCGACCACCTCTTCGAGCTCGCGCTCGCCCTCGTTGGCGAGGTAGAACGACTGGCGGTCGCTGAGGACCCCGTCGCGGACCTGGAAGACCTGCGCGTTGGCGTCCGTGCCGGCCGTCGCGATGCCGATCGCGTCGACCGTCCCCACCGCGTCGTTGGCCACCCGCTGGCGCTCGAGCAGGGACCTCACGGCGTTGAGCCGGTTGCGCTCGAGCGCCGCCTGCTCGTACTCCTGCGCGGCGGCGGCCTCCTGCATGCGCCGCTCGAGGTCGCGCTCGATCTCGCGGTAGCGGCCGGAGAGGAAGGCGATGACGCCGTCGATCGCCTCGCGGTAGCCCTCCGCGTCGACGTAGCCGACGCACGGCGCTCCGCAGCGCTTGATGTAGTAGTCCAGGCAGGGCGAACCCGAGCGCCTGCCGGGCTCAGGACCCTGACAGGATCGGAACTGGAACACCTTGCCGAGGAGGTCGAGGGTGCCGCGGACGCGCTTGGCGTTGGAGTACGGGCCGAAGTACAGGCGGTTGCGCCGATGACGCTCGCGCGTGAAGTACACGCGCGGGAACTCCTCGTCCATCGAGATCGCGATGAACGGATAGGACTTGTCGTCGCGCAGGCGGATGTTGAAGCGCGGCTGGTACTGCTTGATGAAGTTCTGCTCGACGAGCAGCGCCTCGGCCTCGCTCGCGACGAGGAGGAACTCGACGCTGTCGATCGCGTCGACCATCTCGTACGCGCCGCGCGTCACCGAGTGGGAGAAGTGCGAGGCGACGCGCTTGCGGATCGACTTCGCCTTGCCGACGTAGATGACCTTGCCCCTGGCGTCGTGGAACAGGTAGACGCCCGGCCCGTCGGGCAGGTGGCGACGCTGCTCGTGGACGCGGGCACGCTCGGTTTCGGCCATCCACTCCGAGGATAGGGCCGCTCCGGTGACCGACCGCATCGACGAGATCGCCCTCGAGCGCTTCGGATTCGCCACGCTGCGGCCAGGTCAGCGCGAGGCGATCGAGGCGGTGCTGGAGGGCCGCGACACGGTCGCGATCATGTCCACCGGCTCCGGGAAGACGGCGATCTACCAGATCGCCGGGCAGCTCCTGGAGGGCGCGACCGTCGTCGTCTCGCCGCTGATCGCGTTGCAGCGCGACCAGGTGGAGGGCGAGGACGACGCCGCCGTGCTGAACTCGACGCTGTCGCGGTCCGCGCGCGAGGCGGTCTTCGAGGAGGCTTCCGACGGCGAGCTCGAGTACGTCCTGCTCGCGCCCGAGCAACTCGCCAAGGAGGCGGTGCTCGACCGACTGCGCGAGGCGGACGTCTCATTGCTCGTCGTCGACGAGGCGCACTGCGTCTCCGAGTGGGGCCACGACTTCCGGCCGGACTACCTCGCGCTCGCCGACGTCGCCGAACGGCTCGGGCGTCCGCCGATCCTGGCGCTCACCGCCACCGCCACTCCCCCGGTCCGCGAGGACGTCGTCGAGGTGCTCGGGCTGTGCGACCCGGCGATCGTCATCCGGGGGTTCGACCGCCCGAACATCCACCTCGCCGTCGAGCACTTCCGCGACGCCGACGACAAGCGTCGGGCGCTGCTCGACGCGGTCGTGGCCGCGGAGCCGCCCGGGATCGTCTACGTGGCGACCAAGAAGGCGACCGAGGAGGTGGCCGCGGAGCTGCGCGAGCGCGGCGTGCGGGCGGAGGCCTACCACGGCGGGCTCGGCGCACGACGGCGCGACGAGGTCCACGAGGCGTTCATGCAGGACGGCACGGTCGACGTCGTCGTCGCCACGATCGCGTTCGGCATGGGCGTCGACAAGCCGGACGTGCGCTGGGTCTTCCACCACGACGTCAGCGCCTCGGTGGACGCCTACTACCAGGAGGTCGGGCGGGCCGGCCGCGACGGGGAGCCGGCGCGGGCGGTGCTCTTCTACCGGCCCGAGGACCTCGGGCTGCGACGCTTCTTCGCCGGCGGCGTCGTCGACCGCGCCGCGATGGAGCGGGTCGCGCGGGTGCTTGCCGTGGCCGGCCGGCCGGTGGACCCGGCCGACGTGCTCGCCGAGCTCGACCTGTCCAAGACGAAGCTCGCGACCGCGGTGCACCGGCTCGAGGAGGCGGGCTTCCTGGAGGTCGGCGACGACGGCCGCGTCCGGGCGATCGGGCGCGAGGACGACCTCGACGGCGCGGTCGAGCAGGCCGCCCGCGCCGAGGAGGACCGCCATGCCTTCGACCGCTCGCGGGTGGAGATGATGCGCGCCTACGCGGAGGAGCGGCGCGGCTGCCGGCGGGCGTTCGTGCTCGGGTACTTCGGCGAGGCCTTCGACCCTCCGTGCGGCGCCTGCGACCTGTGCGACGAGGGACTCGGCGAGGACGGCCCGGCCAGCGAGGAGGCCATGGGCTTCGCGGTCGGGCAGCGCGTCGACCACGGCGCCTGGGGCGCCGGGACGATAGGCCGCATCGAGGGCGACCAGCTGACCGTCGTCTTCGACTCCGTCGGCTACAAGACGCTCGACGCCGGCCTCGTCGCGGAGCGCGGTCTGTTGGAGCGGCTCGACGGCTGCTAGCCGACGCCGACGGGCTCGGGCTCCGGCTCCGGCGGCGCGGGGGCGAGCTCGTCCTCGACGTGCGCGAGCCGCGACGGCCACCACACGCGCCCGCCGATCGTGAACGTCAGCGCCGGCACGAGGATCGAGCGCACGACGAAAGTGTCGAGCAGCACCCCGAACGCGACGATGAAGCCGATCTCGGTCAGGAAGATCAGCGGCAGGACCGCCAGCGCCCCGAACGTGCCGGCCAGCACGATCCCGGCGGATGTGATGACCGCGCCGGTGACCGCGAGGCCGCGGAGCATCCCCTCGCGCGTCCCGTGCCTCGACGCCTCCTCCCGGACGCGCGCCATGAGGAAGATGTTGTAGTCGATGCCCAGCGCCACGAGGAAGACGAACGCGAGCAGCGGCAGCGAGGGGTCGATGCCCGGGAAGCCGAAGACGTCCTTCGCGAAGAACATGCCGGTCCCCAGCGCGGCGGTGAACGACAGGATCACCGTCGCGATGAGCAGCGCCGGAGCCAGCAGCGCGCGCAGCAGGACCGCGAGGATGCCGAACACGACCAGGAGCGTCACCGGCATGATGACCCAGTTGTCGCGCGTGGCCGCCACGCGCAGGTCGTGCTCGGCCGCCGTCGGGCCGCCGACGAGGACGTCCGGGCCACCGGCCGCCTTGACGGTGTCGCGCAGGCCGGGAACCTGCTCGAAGGCCGTCGTCGAGTAGGGGTCGGCGACGAGCTGGACGTCCAGCCGCGTGCCGGGAGGGCCCTCGACGGGCTCGCCGACCTCGGCCACCGCGGGGTCCTGCTCGAGCGCGGCGGTGACCGGCGCGACGTCGGCGCGGTCGGGGATCACGATCGTCGTCGGCACGTTCGCCCCCGCGGGGAAGTGCTGACCGAGCAGCTCCGAGCCGCGCACCGACTCGACCTCGCCCCGGAACGCGTTGCCGCTCGTCAGGCCCGTGTCGAGCTGCGTCAGGCCGAGCGAGAGCACGAGCAGCAGCAGCGTCGTGGCGCCAGCGACGCGCCGCGGCGAGCGCGCGACGCGGTCGCCGACGCGACGCCAGAAGCCGTGCGTCTCGTCGGCGACGCGGCGGCGGCCGGCGAGCCGGCGCTCCACGCGCGGATGCAGGACGTGCGTGTCGAGGCGGTGCAGGGCGGGCGCCAGGACGAAGAACGTGAGCAGCGCGCCGACGACACCGGCGATCGCGGCGGACGCGCCCCCGGCCGACGCGCCCATGGCTGCCGCGGCGCCGCCCAGGGCGACCGCGAAGATGGCGCGCCGGACGCGGTTGACGTGCGGCAGCCGCGGTCCGCCGGGGCCGTCGGGGACGAACGGCCAGAACGCGCGGCGGCCGACCACCACGAGCGCGGCGGGCAGCACGGTCAGCATGAAGACCATCGCCAGCAGGATCCCCATCGCCCCGATCGGGCCGAGGCCGGCGGTGCCGTTGACCTCGGCGAGCAGCAGCACGAGCAGCGCCGCCATCACGGTCAGGGCGGAGAAGACGATCGCGGGGCCGGCCGTGCGCAGCGCGATCTGCATCGCCTGGTGCTCGGAGTCGTGGCGGCGCAGCTCCTCCCGGTAGCGCGAGACGAGCAGCAGGGCGTAGTCGGTGCCCGCGCCGAAGACGAGGACGGGCAGGATGGCGCCCGACTGCCCGTTGATGGTCACGCCCGCCTCGGCGAGCAGGTAGCCGAAGCCGCGCGAGCTGATCTCGGCGAACAGCACCGTGAAGAACGGGATCGTCCAGAAGATCGGCGAGCGGTAGATGAGGATCAGCAGGAACAGGACCAGCCCGCCGGCGGCGAGCAGGAGCTGCCCGTTGATGTCGCCGAAGACCTCGATCGCGTCGGCGCCGTAGCCGGCCGCGCCGGTGACCTCGACCTGAACGCCGTCGGCGCGGAGGTCGTGCGCCCGGTCGCGGATCTCGTTGACCGAGTCGAGGAAGTCGTCGCCGTCGCCGCCGGTGTCGCGGACCTGCGTGACGACCAGCGCGGCCTTGCCGTCGTCGGACGCGATCGGCCCCTCGGTGCCCGCGGTGATGAGCGGCGGGTCCCGGTCGAGGCTCGTCGCCAGCCCGTCCGCGGCGGCCTGGTCCCGCGCGGTCAGCCGGCCTCCGTCGTCGCGGGTGATGACGGTGACCGCGGCGGCGGTCTCGCCGTCCTCGAACTGCTCGATCAGGCCGAGGGCCTTGACGGACTCGGCATCGCCGGGCAGGAACGAGGTCGTCTCGTTCTCCTGCGCGTCCTCGAACTGGCCCGAGAGCGGGCCGATCGCCGCCACCACGACGAGTGCGACGGCGAGCACGAAGAACTTCGGTATCCGCTGCGCCGGGAGCGTGAGGAGCCGGGTCATGGCTTCAGCCAACCGCACGGATGGGGCGCCGGCAATACGGGTGCCCACACCCTGTGGGGCGGTTTCTTCGAGTGAGGGCCGACGCGGGCGGGGTCAGACCGGCCACGCCGGCTCGACCCGCGAGTCGCACGCAACCGCCCGATGCCCGCCCGGCAGGGCGCACACGGGCGCGAGCGCCGGAGCGGCGGCGTGCATGCGGGCCGCCGCGGCGTCGAGCAGGCCGGCGAGATCGTCGCCGTCCTCGGGGGCGCTGGCGCAGCCGAGCGTCACGCCCGCCTGGAGCCCGGCGCCGAGCGTCGCTCCGAGCTCGGCGCCCACCAGGCTCGCGGCGTCGGCCGCGGCACGGGCGCCAGCGGGCACCCAGACGCCGAAGCGCTCGCCCCCCAGGCGCCCGACCGAGCCGTGGTGGCTGAGCACCCGGGCGACCTCGCCGAGCACGGTGTCGGCGACGCCCACGCCGTGCTGGGCCTCGACCCCGGCGAGCCCGTCGACGGCGCACATGACGACGGCGCCGCGACCGCTCGCGGTGAGGGCCGCCCGGGTCGTCTGGAGCCAGTGGCGACGGTTCGCGGTGCCCGTGAGGTCGTCGGTCTCCGAGAGGCCCTCGACGTCGGCGACGCGACGGCCCAACGTGCCCGGCTCGGGCAGCGGGGCGCCGGGCGGCAGCGCGTGGCGCGCGAGCTCGTCGAGCACGGTGGGCTCGAGCTCGCAGCGCTCCAGCGCCACGTCGAGCAGCGCGTGATCCGGTGGGACGCCGTCGAGCAGCCGTTGCAGCTCGTTGCAGATCTGCACGACGGCGACGCTCGCCGTGGGGGATGCGAGCCCGCTCGGCCCGCCATGGTGCAGCGCGATCGCCTCCGCGACAGCGTCCGGGAGGTTCCAGCGCTCGGCGAGGAGCGCGCCCGCGATCGCATGGTCGACCCCGAGCAGCTCGCGCTCCACCACCGCCCGCTCGGAGCCGCGCGCATGATCGGCGGCGAGGACGTCGCAGATGTCGGATCCGAACGCGAGCGGCAGCACGAGCTTGCCGACGTCGTGCAGGAGCGCGGCCAGGTGCGGCGCCTCGCCGGGCACGCCCGCGCGCTCGGCGGCCACCATCGCCGCGCTCGCGACGCTGACCGCGTGGACGTGCAGCTCGCCGTGCGAGGTGGCGGTGCCGGGCGCGTCCTCGAGGAAGCGGTATGTGGCGGCCTCCAGGGCGAGCTGCCGGAGCGCGCGGCGGCCGACGAGCATCACCGCCTGACGGATCGTCTTCGCCCGGATCGGGTGCGAGCGAGCAGCGGAGTTGGCGAAGCGCAGCAGGTTCGCCGCGAACGCCGCGTCGCGCTCGAGGACGTCGACGAGCTGTGCGGTGCTCGAGTCGGGGTCGTCGACGGCAGCGAGGATCCGCAGGACCGTGTCGTCCAGGACCGGTAGCTGGGCCAGCTCGTCGATGGCGGCGGCCAGACGGTCCTCGACGGCGGGGTCGACGGCGTCACGCCACCGCGCGCCATCCGTTGCGCGCAGAGATGCCTCCATGGCGTGCTCTGCCTCGTCGGGCGACACCGGAACCTGGAGCGGTGCGCGCCCGTCATGGACGAACGGACGATCAGAGCTGTCGCGAGGACCAGAGCAGCGCCGCGAGGATGACCGAGGTCAACCCGATGGCCAAGCCGACGATCCAGCCGGCCACGTCCTGTGAGACGAGCACCGCGCCCAGCGCGACGGCGATGCCGATGATGCCGCCGGTCGCCACGAGCCGCATGAACCCGCGCTC
>JANJUA010000075.1 GCA_024710825.1 Solirubrobacteraceae bacterium | reverse complement strand
CACGGTCTGGAACTCGCCGCGAAGCAGGACCGATGCGGCGTATACCGCTGTCGTCTTTCCTTTGCCGGGAGCACTTTCGATGACAACGAGCGAGCCAGCACCCTGTGCCTGAGCGAAGCGGGCCATCTTGCGGAAACGCCGCAGATCACTGTCCACCTTCAGGATCAGTGGACCGAACTTCAGAGTCGGCATCCGAAGGATCGACTCGAACTTGACGGGCAGAGTCTGCAAGACGGCCTTCCGTGGACGTTTGGCGCAGCTTGAGCGGTCTGGTACGCGGCGCAGAATGCCACAATCCCCCGTCGGCGCAACCCGTACCGGGCACGAACCCGAGTTCGGTGCCCGCTTGGCGACGGAGTTGCCCGGACGATCGCAAGCGCAGGAACGGCGAAAGCCCCGCGATACGCGGGGCTTTTGTGAGCGCGCCCGGCAGGATTCGAACCTGCGACCTCTTGCTCCGGAGGCAAGCGCTCTATCCACTGAGCTACGGGCGCGTGAGCGGGAGTCTAGCCCGGCTCGCCGCCCGCCACCGCCGCGTCCCGTCCCGTGTCGCGGTTGCAGAGGTAGACGATGCGGTCGCCGGGCTGCACCGTCGCGGCGCGCGGGTCGTCGAAGCGCAGCAGCGTGCCGGCGCGGATGAGGGCCACGACCGGGTTGGCGTCGTTGAGCTGCGGCAGCGGGCCGCACTCCTCGACCTTCACCTCGCGCTCCATGATGTCCAGGCCCTCGCCCACCGACATCAGATCCTCGAGCACCTCCACCAGGCGCGGGGCCTGGGTCGCCAGGCCGAGCAGCCGGCCGGCGCTCGACGAGGACACGATCACGGAGTCTGCGCCGCTCTGACGCAGGAGATGGAGGTTCTCCTCCTCGCGCACCGCGGAGACGATCGTCGCGCGCGGGTTGAGCTCGCGCGCCGTCAGCGTCATCAGCACGGCGACCGCGTCGTCGTTGGGCGCGACGATGACCGACGCGGCGTCGGCGACGCCCGCCTCGCGCAGGACGTCGGCGCTCGTCGCGCTGCCGCCGATCGTGGCGAGCCCCGTCGCCGACGCCCGAGCGCGCGCGTCGCGGTCGGGGTCGATCACGACGATCCGGTCGCTCGCGGTCCCGCGCGCCAGCATCGTCCGCACCGCCGACTTGCCCTTGGTCCCGTAGCCGCACACGATCACGTGGTCACGCAACTTCTTCCTCCAGCGTCCGACGAGGTACTCGCGGCGCGTGCGGTCGGCAAGCACCTCGAGCGTGGTGCCGACCAGCACCACGAGGAACAGGATCCGCGCCGGGGTGACGAGCAGCGTGGTGAGCAGCCGGGCCGTCTCGCTCTCGGGCCGGATGTCGCCGTAGCCGGTCGTCGTGACGCTGACGGTCGCGTAGTAGAAGGCGTCCAGGAGCGACACCGCGCCGCCGTCCGCGTCCACGTAGCCGTCGCGGTCGAGGTAGGCGACCAGCGCCACGAACACGATGCACCCGAGCGCGAGCGCCATCCGCTCGCCGAAGCGGACGAGCGGCGGTCTGCGGCTGCTCGGCAGCTCGACGGGCACGGCGACGTTCGACAGGGCTGCTCCTCACGATCGGTCGGTCGCCGGGAAGCTACCGGGCGTCAGGGTGCGAACAGCACCTTCACCGTCCCGTCCTCCTTGCGCTGGAAGCGGCCGTAGGCGGCGGGCGCCTCCTCGAGCGGCACCCGATGCGTGGCGAAGTCGTCGACGCCGAGCGGGTCGTCGTCGGTCAGCAGCGGCAGGATCTGGTCGACCCAGCGGCGCACGTTCGCCTGACCCATCCGCAGAGTGACCTGCTTGTCGAACAGCACGAGCATCGGCAGCGGGTCGGCCATCCCGCCGTAGACGCCGGACAGCGAGATCGTGCCGCCGCGGCGCACCATGTCGATCGCCGCGTTGAGCGCCGCGAGCCGGTCCACGCCGGCGGTCTCCATGAGCTTCGCGCTCAGCGCGTCCGGCAGCAGCGCGGTCATGCGGTGGGCGAGCTTGGCGAACGGCGCGCCGTGCGCCTCCATGCCGACCGCGTCGATCACCGACTCCGGCCCGCGCCCGTCGGTCAGCTCCCGCAGCTCGTCGCCGAGCTCCGACACGCCCGACAGGTCCACCGTCTCGATCCCCTGCGCGGCCACCCGTGCCAGGCGCTCTGCGACCAGGTCCACGCCGATGACCCGCGCGCCGCGGTGCTGGGCGATCCGGCACGCCATGTCGCCGATCGGCCCGAGCCCCAGCACGCACACGGTCCCGCCGTCGGGCACCTGCGCGTACTCGACCGCCTGCCAGGCGGTCGGCAGGACGTCGGAGAGGTAGACGAAGCGGTCGTCGGGCGGTCCCTCGGGCACCTTGATCGGCCCGTAGTGCGCCTGCGGCACGCGCAGCAGCTCCGCCTGCGCGCCCGGCACCTGCCCGTAGAGCTTCGTGTAGCCGAACAGCGAGGCGCCCATGCCGTGCTCGCGGTTCTGGGTGGTCTCGCACTGGCTCTGCAGCCCGTCCTCGCACATGCGGCAGTGGCCGCAGGAGATGTTGAACGGGACGACGACCCGATCGCCCGGCGCGAGGTTCGTCACCTCGCTGCCGACCGCCTCGACGATCCCGATCGGCTCGTGGCCGAGGATGTCGCCCTCGTCGAGGAACGGAGCCATCACCTCGTAGAGGTGCAGATCGGATCCGCAGAGCCCGCTGGACGTGACCCGCACGATCGCGTCGGTGGGGTGTCGGATCGTCGGATCGGGGACCGTGTCGACGCGCACGTCGCGACGGCCGTGGAAAGCAAGTGCCCTCATGGGCGCTTCTTCTCCGATTTGCGGGCATCGAACACCGGTACCTTGCCCCGCGTGGACCTTTCGATCGTCTTCGCCGGCACCGCCGGCTCCGTGCCGAGCGCGCGCCGCGGCCTGCCCGCGACGCTGATCCGCCGCGGCTCCGACCGCCTGCTGATCGACTGCGGCGAGGGGACCCAGCGCCAGCTCGTGCGCTCCGTCGGCCTGGCGGACATCACCGACGTCTTCCTCACCCACCTGCACAACGACCACTGGCTGGGCCTGCCGGGCATGCTGAAGTCCTTCGACCTCCGCGACCGCGAGCGCCCGCTGACCGTCTACGGCCCGCGCGGCACGGGCAAGCTGATGGAAGCGGTGCGCTTCGCGTGGCGCGGGACGCGCTACCCGATCGACGTGGTCGACCTCGGGCCCGGCGACGTCGTGCGCTGCGACGGCTACGAGATCGAGGCGATCCCCGTGCAGCACCGCGGCCCCGCGTTCGGCTACGCGCTCGTCGAGGACGCGCGTCCGGGCCGCTTCGACGCCGAGCTGGCCCAGAGCCTCGGCGTGCCGTTCGGGCCGGACTTCG
Source organism: Solirubrobacteraceae bacterium (assembly GCA_024710825.1). Taxonomy (GTDB): domain Bacteria; phylum Actinomycetota; class Thermoleophilia; order Solirubrobacterales; family Solirubrobacteraceae; genus Capillimicrobium. The sequence goes on along the minus strand of JANJUA010000075.1, from coordinate 926 downwards.
GCCGCCTGCAGCGTGGCGAGACGGTCGGCGGCGTCACCCCCGAGCAGGTCATCGGCCCGGAGCGCCCCGGCCGCCGGCTCGTCTTCTCCGGCGACACGCGCCCGTGCGAGGCGGTCGCCGCCGCCGCGCACGAGGCCGACCTCCTCGTCCACGAGGCGACGTTCGCCACCGAGGAGGCCGAGCGCGCACACCAGACCGGCCACTCGACTGCGGCCGAGGCCGCCGCGCTGGCCCGCGACGCCGGCGTGCGGCTGCTCGCGCTCACCCACATCTCCGCGCGCTACGGCGGACGCGAGCTGCGCGAGGAGGCGCGCGCCGTGTTCCCGGCGACGGAGGTGCCGCGCGACTTCGACTCGATCGAGGTCCCGTTCCCCGAGAAGGCGGCGCCCGAGCTGATCCGCTGGACGGGCTCCTCGCCGCGGCCCGAGACGGTCGCGGCCGAGGCGCCGTCGTGAACGGCGGCCCGTCCCGGTGGGTCCCGGCGTGGACGACCATCGGGATCGCGGGCGCCGCCGGGTTCCTGCTCGGCGTCGTGATCCTCGTCGCCGCCCGCGGCATCGTGCACGACGAGGTCCGGACCGTCACGCGCACCGTCGAGGTGGAGGTCCAGGCCCGGGTGCCGGACGTCGTGGGGGCGAGCCTGGCCGACGCGGAGGCGGCGCTGCACGACGCCGGCTACGAGATCGAGGTGCGCGGCGGCGGGTTCTTCGGCCCGTCCAGCGACGACCGCGTCGCCTCGCAGGACCCGCAGGCCGGCGCCGCCCTGCCGGGCGGCGCCAGCGTCAGGGTGCAGGTGGAGTAGCGGAGGCGAGCGCGAGCGGCTCGCGCTGGGTCTTCGCCCAGTCGCGCCGCTCGGTGAGCTGCCGGAGGGCGGCGCGCACGAGCGCCGGCCACAGCAGCCAGGCGTACACCGCGTAGACGTGGGT
>JANJUA010000064.1 GCA_024710825.1 Solirubrobacteraceae bacterium | reverse complement strand
CTCGCGGCCGAGCCGAACTTCGCCCGCATGTGCATCGTCGAGGTGCTGGCCGCCGGGCCCAGCGCGCTTCAGCGACGCGACGGCGCGATGCGGATGTTCACGGTCTTCTTCGAGGCCGGGCGCCAGGAGGCGCCGCCCGACATGCCGCCGCTGCCCGACCTGGTGAGCGAGGCGGTCGTCGGCGCGATCTACGAGATCATCTACTCACGCATCCTGCGCAACCGGACGCAAGAGCTCCCCGACCTGCTGCCGGACCTCATGTACATCGCGCTCGTGCCGTACCTCGGTCCGGAGGAGGCGGCACGGGACTATCTGGCCGCCACCGCGGGACGCGTCGGGTAAAGCTACGATGGGGGCGCGCACCGCTTCGCGGCGGTGCTCAGGGGTCGCGACGGGAGCGCGGTGCTGCTCCCTGCGCGGCCTTTCGCGTTCGACATCATGGCCGCCCAGCAGCGACAACCCGAAACGCCGGTCTTCTTCGAGGACCTCCAGCGCCTGCCGCCAGGGCGTCACAGCGTTCCCGCCGAGGAGGTCGCCCGCCAGCAGCGGCTGCGGCTGATGAACGGGATGCTCGACGCGGTGGGCGAGCAGGGCTACGTGGCGACCAGCGTCGCGGACGTGCTCGCGCGCGCGGGCGTGTCACGGCGCACGTTCTACGAGCACTTCGCCGACAAGGAGGCGTGCTTCCTCCAGGCCTTCGACCACGTCGTACGCGTGACGCGCGAGCTGTTCGAGAACGCGTCCGCGGGCCATGCGCGCTGGCCCGAGTCGCTGCGGGCGGGGCTCGACGTGCTCCTGCACACCGTCGCCGAGAACCCGCGCGTGGCCCGGGCGTGCCTGGTCGAGATCCTGGCCGTCGGGTACGAGGGCGTCCGGCGCCGCGAAGCCGCGCTCGAGCCGTTTCAGGGGTTCTTCGAAGGGGGGCGCGACGAGGCGCCCGAAGGCGTGGTCATCCCGGCGACCGTCACCGAGACGCTCGTCGGGGGCATCGTGGAGACGGTGAGCGGCCGGCTCATGCGCGGCGAGGCGGAGCGGGTGCCGGAGCTGCTCGACCCGCTCATGTACTGGAGCCTGGTGCCGTTCGTCGGCCCGGAGGCCGCGGCCGAGGTGGCCGGCACGGCCGACGCCGCCACCGCGCGCTGAGCTACTCGACGTCGAGCGGCCCGTACTCCTGCGCGAGCTTCACGAGCTCGGCGGGCTCCACGGAGAGGGCGCGGGCGAGCTTGACGATGTTGTTCCAGCTCGGATTGCGCTCACCGCGTTCGATGCCACCCACGTAGGTGCGGTGCAGCCCGCTGTCGAACCCCAGCTCCTCCTGCGACAGGCGGAGGCGCTTGCGCAGGTCGCGCACGGCTCGACCGAGCGCCACAGAAGCTTGGGAGCGTTCAGGCATCCACCCGGCAACCTATGTCGGCGGATGACTATCGGTCTACTGACTATGAATAGCACTTCTCCGTAGCTCTCGGCAGGGATCCGCACGGCTGCGTCGAACAGCGGTCGCGGCACGGGAACAACGAGGAGGAGGACGTACGAATGGACCAGTCGATCCGCGAGGTGGCGACGAAGGCCACGGGATATTGGTGGCTGTGGCTGGTCAGCGGCATCGCGTGGGTGGTCATCGCGCTTGTCGTGCTCCAGTTCGACGACGCCTCCATCTCCACGGTGGGGCTGCTGATCGGCCTGATGTTCCTGCTCAGCGGGATCCAGCAGCTCGCGCTCGCGATGCTCGTCGACCGCTGGCGCTGGGTGTGGGCGATCTTCGGCGTGCTGCTGATCGTCGCGGGCATCATCTCCCTGATCCGTCCTGAGGACACGTTCGCCGGCGTCGCCGACATCCTCGGCTTCCTGTTCCTGCTCGTCGGCGTGATGTGGACGATCCAGGCGTTCGCCGACAAGGAGGAGAACGACCTCTGGTGGCTCGGGCTCACCGCCGGCGTGCTGATGATCATCCTCGCGTTCTGGACCAGTGGCCAGTTCCTGATCGAGAAGGAGTACATGCTGCTCGTCTTCGCGGGGATCTGGGCGCTCATGCAGGGCTTCACGGACCTGGTGAAGGCCTTCGCGATCCGGACGGCGCATCAGGAGCTCAAGCGCTGAGCGGCGTACACCCGTCGCGCTGACTTCGATGGGCGTCTACGTGCGCGCGCTGCGGACGTCCGTCTTGGAGAAGTCGTCGCCCTTGTACAGGAGTGCTCGATCGAGCGTGGTGGCCAGTGCGTAGCTGAAGAGGTCGCCGTAGTTGAGCGCGGCCGGCGAGGGGCGTTTGCCGTAGCGGTCCCAGGCCGTACGCGCGGCAACCGCTTGGGCGGCATCCACGGCGACGCAGCGGACGCCGGCTGCTTGCAGCAGGTGATCGAGGTCGCCAACCCCGTCATCGCCGGCCTTGGCGTGCAGCACGATCGAGGACTCCAGCAGCGTTGCAGCGGAGATCAGCGGGTCGTCGGCGGTGGCGACCAGGTGGACGAACTCCGCGCATTCGGGTTCGTCACGCAGGATCGCCACGATCGCAGAGGTGTCGAGGACCATCAGGACGGGAGCCCGTGGGCGTCGTAGCCGAGGATCTCCTCGGCGCTGCGACGATCGCGCGCGGGACGCGCGGCGGCCTGTCGGGCGATCCGCATCAGCTCCTGCTCGCGCAGCGCGGCCGGCGCAGCGCCCTGCACGCGCTCCAGGCGCTCGCGCACTGCGACGGTGACGGCCGTCGTGATGCTCTCGCCTGTGGCAGACGCCAGCCGGCGGGCCAGTTCGTCGGCGGTGCTGTCCTTGATGTTGAGCGCCATGCCTAGGAAGAATAGCGCGCATTTCTTCCTAGACCAGGACGTCCGGGCGCGTGGTTTGCGCGAAGACGTAGCTCAATGGGCGGTACAGGGCTCGAACCTGTGACCTCCTGCTTGTAAGGCAGGCGCTCTGGCCAGCTGAGCTAACCGCCCGTCGCGGACAGGCTAGCCTCGCCTCCAGTGGATCGTTCCGTCGCACTGAAGGCGCTCGGCTTGCAGGTCGTCGCCGTGTTCGCGGTGGCGCTGGTGCTCGCCGTGCTGCTGCCCAAGAGCTTCTTCGAGGACTGGGGCTGGCTGTCGGGCCCGGTGGCATGGCTCGCGTGCGCGGCGTTCACCGCGCGGGTGCTGCGCCTGCCGATCGTCGGCGCGCTCACCGGCGCGATCCTCGCCGGGCTGCCGAGCCTGCTCGCCGTCATCGCCGGCGTGCACTGGCTCGGCGCCCTCCTCGCCGCCGGGC
>JANJUA010000049.1 GCA_024710825.1 Solirubrobacteraceae bacterium | reverse complement strand
CCTGGGCGCGCGCGGTCGGCTTGGGTGCGGGTTCCGGAGGCCGGTCGTCGGAGTCGCTGCCGCCGCAACCGGCGACGGCGAGCGCGGCGACGAGCGCGAGGGCGATCGAGACGTGGCGCATGGCTCACCGCACTGTAGGTGGTTTGATGCTGCTCGCCCGTCACTTCCAGAGGAGGAAACCATGGCTGACCGCGCCGCGATCATCACCGGTGCTTCGAGTGGGATCGGGCTGGCCCTCGCCCGCATGCTGGGCGCCGAGGGCCACGGCCTCACGGTCAACGGTCGGCGTCCGGAGAAGCTCGACGCCGCGGTCGAGGAGCTGCGCGCGCTCGGCTACGAGGTCGAGGCCGTCGCCGGCAGCGTGGCCGACGAGGAGGTCGTGCGGCGCGTCGTCGCGGCGCATCGCGAGCGCTACGGCCGGCTCGACGTGCTCTGCAACAACGCGGGCGTCGGGATGGGTCAGCCGATCGGCGAGCTGAGCACGAAGTACCTCGACATCCAGCTCGGCACGAACGTGCGCTCCATGGCGCTCTTCTACCGCGAGGCGCTCGACCTGCTGACCGCCGCCGGGGCCGAGCACCGCAACGCGCTCGTCGTCAACACCTCGTCGGCGTCCGGCAAGCGCGGCGAGGCCTGGCTGTCGGTGTACTCCGCGACCAAGCACGCCGTAGTCGGCTTCACCGAGGCGATGAACAAGGAGCTCGGCAAGCTCGGCATCAAGTCGTGCGCCCTGTGCCCCGCGTTCGTCGACACGCCGATGACCGACTTCCTCGGCGACGCCGTCAGCTCGGAGCAGATGATCCAGACCTCGGACGTCGCCGACATGGTCCGACCGCTGCTGCGCCTCTCGCCCGGCTGCACCGTGCCCGAGATCCAGTTCGACCAGACCGGCTTCCACTTCGCTGACGCGCTCTGAGCGGCCCGCGCATAGAGTCCCCGCCCCCTCCTCGCGAAAGGCGGCTCGCACAGATGAAGCTCGGCGTGCACATCGGCTACTGGGGCCTCGGCCTCACATCCCAGGACCAGCTCGACATCGTCCAGGAAGCCGAGCGGCTGGGCTACGACTCGGTCTGGGCGGCGGAGGCGTACGGGTCGGATGCGGCGACCGTGCTCGCGTGGCTCGCGGGGCAGACGACGACGATCAAGGTCGGGTCGGCGATCTTCCAGATGCCCGGCCGCTCGGCGACGATGACCGCCATGACCGCGGCCACGATCGACCAGCTCTCCGGCGGACGGATGCTGCTCGGCATCGGGCCCTCGGGCCCGCAGGTCTCCGAGGGCTGGCACGGAGTCCGCTTCGGCAAGCAGCTCCAACGCACCCGCGAGTACGTCGCGGTCGTGCGGATGGCGCTGGCGCGCGAGCGAGTCGAGTTCCACGGGGAGAGCATCGACCTGCCCCTGCCGGACGGCCCGGGCAAGGCGCTGAAGCTCACGATCGGGCCGGTCCAGGACCGGATCCCGATCTACCTCGCCGCGATCGGGCCGAAGAACACCGCGCTGGCCGGCGAGATCGCCGACGGCTGGATCCCGATGATGCTCGACCCGGAGCACCTGCCCCAGCTGCGCGGCAACCTGGAGGAGGGCGCAGCCCGCGCCGGCCGCACGCTCGACGCCTTCGACATCGCGCCCTCCGTCAACGTCTTCGTGACCGACGACGTGGAGGCCGCCCACGACGCGCTGCGCCCGTTCATCGCGCTGTACGTCGGCGGGATGGGCTCGCGCAAGCAGAACTTCTACAACCAGCTCGTCGTCCGCTACGGCTTCGAGGACGCCGCCCGCAAGGTGCAGGACCTCTACCTCGAGGGCAAGAAGGACGAGGCCGCCGCGGCGCTGCCCGCCGAGCTCATCGACCGCGTGTCGCTCTGCGGCCCCAAGGAGGTCGTGCGCGAGCGGCTTCAGGTCTACCGGGAGGCGGGCGTCGGCACCCTCGGCGTCTCGCCGTTCGCCTTCACCAAGGAGGCCCGACTCGAGCAGCTCCGCCTGGTGGCCGAGCTGGCGGCTTGAGGCTCTTCCTCGGCGCCTTCGGCGATCCGGGGCACGCGTTCCCGATCATCGCCCTCGGCCGCGAGCTGGCGGCGCGCGGCCACGAGGTGACGCTGCAGACGTGGACGAGGTGGGCCGAGCACGTCGAGCGCGAGGGGATGCGCTTCGCGGCCGCGCCGGAGTACCACGTCTTCCCCACCCGCGAGCGTCCGCTGAAGCCGTACGAGGCGGTCGTGCGAGCGACGCGCGACACGCTGCCCCAGCTCGAGGCGGCGCGCCCGGACGCGGTCGTCAGCGACATCCTCACGCTGGCGCCCGCGCTCGCCGGCGAGCTGCGGGGGCTGCCCGTGGCCACCGTCATCCCCCACGTCGACCCCCGGCCGGGGCGGGGCTTCCCGCCGTACTCGATGGGCGCGCGGCTACCGCGCACGCGCGTCGGGCGGGCGGTGTGGGACGGCGTCGCCCGCTACGTCGGCCGGGCCTTCGAGCTGGGGCGCGTCGAGCTCAACGAGACGCGCGAGCGGCTCGGGCTCGCGCCGCTGGCGCACGTCCACGGCGGGATCTCACGCGGCCTGGCGCTCGTCGCGACGTTCCCTCAGCTCGAGTATCCGCGTCCGGACGGCCCGCCGCCGAACACGCACGTCGTCGGGCCGCTGGCCTGGGAGCAGCCCTTCGGCGACGTCGAGCCGCCGCCCGGCGACGGGCCGCTCGTGCTCGTCGCGCCGTCGACCGTGCAGGACCCCGAGCACCGGCTGCTGAGGGCGACCGTGGCGGGGTTGGCCGACGAGCCGGTCCGGGTGCTGGCGTCGACGAACCGGAGGCCGCTGCCGGACGGCGTGACGCTGAAGCTCCCGCCGAACACGCGACTCGTCGACTGGGTCAGCTACGGCCGCACGATGCCGCGGTGCGACGCGGTCGTGTGCCACGGCGGACATGGCACCGTGGCGCGGGCGCTCGCGTCCGGCTGCGTGGTCGTCGTCTGCCCCGCGGGCGGCGACATGCACGAGAACGCCGCGCGCGTCGACTGGGCGGGCCTCGGCGTGAGGCTCCCGCGGCGCTACGCCGCGCCCGGGCCGGTGCGGCTGGCGGTGCGGCGCGCGCTCGCAGACGAGCGCATGCGCGAGCGCGCCCGCGC
>JANJUA010000035.1 GCA_024710825.1 Solirubrobacteraceae bacterium | reverse complement strand
CGCGCCTTCCGCCACCCGCGCTCCCCGCTGGAGCGGGCGATCAACCGGCTGCTGCTGGCGCTCGTCGGCGCGGTCGTGGTGCTCGGCGGCCTGCTCGGCTACGCCCTCTGGCATCGGCACGCCGAGACCGCGGAGGCGGTCGAGACCGCGACCGCCGGCGTCGTCAGCCTCGTGCCCGAGGGGCTGGTCGTCCTGCTCAGCCTCACCTACGCGGTCACGTCGCGGCGCATGGCCCGCCGCGGCGTCCTCGCCCAGCAGCTCAACGCGATCGAGTCGCTGGCGTCCGCCGACGTCGTCTGCCTCGACAAGACCGGCACGCTCACCGAGTCGGCGCTGCACGTCGCCGCGACGATCCCCGCTCCCGGCGTCGAGCCCGAGCAGCTGACCGCGCGGCTCGGGCGCCTCGCCGCCTCCGCCACGCTGCGCAACGGGACGATCGTCGCCCTCGCCGAGGCGTTCCCCGCGGAGCCCGAGCCGGTCGCCGGGGAGGTGCCGTTCGCCTCCCGGCGGCGCTGGAGCGCGGTCACGCTCGCCTCCGGCGGCACGCTGCTGCTGGGCGCGCCCGAGCGCTTCGAGCTCGGCCCGCTGGCCGCCGACGCCGAACGCGAGCGCCGCGCCGGGCGGCGCGTCGTCGCCTTCGCCCACGCCGCCGAGCCGGTCGCGGAGGACGACACGCTCGACCGGGCGCGCGTCCTCGGCCTCGTCGTGCTCGCCGAGCGGCTGCGCGCCGACACCCGCGCGACCGTCGCGTTCTTCGCCGAGCAGGGCGTCGAGCTGAAGGTGCTGTCGGGCGACAACCCGGAGACGGTCGCCGCCATCGCCCGCGACGCGGGCATCCCCACCGACCACGTCGGCGTCGGGGCCGACCTGCCCGCGGATCCCGAGGCGCTGCGGGCGATGGCGCTCGAGACCACCGTGCTCGGGCGCGTCTCGCCCGAGGACAAGCGGCGCTTCGTCGAGGCGCTCAGCGCCGCCGGTCGCTACGTGGCGATGGTCGGCGACGGCGTCAACGACGTCCCCGCCCTCAAGGCGTCGCGCCTGGCGATCGCCCAGGGCACCGGCGCGCAGATCGCCCGCGGGGTCGCCGACCTGATCCTCGTCGATGGGCGCTTCTCCGCCGTGCCGACGCTGGTCAAGGAGGGCCGGCAGACGCTGCGCAACATCCAGCGCGTCGCCCGCCTCTACGTGACGAAGTCGGCGTTCGCCGCCTTCCTCATCCTCGTGATCGGCACGACGTCGACAGCCTACCCGCTGCTGCCGCGCCACTTCAGCCTCGCGGGCGCGCTGGCGATCGGCATCCCGACCTTCTTCCTCGCGCTCGCGCCCTCCAGCGGGCCGTGGCGCCCGGACGGCTTCGGGCGCCAGGTCGCCGCGTTCGCCGTCCCGGCGGGCACGCTCGTCGGCGTGGGCGTGGTGGCCAGCTACCTGTTCGCGCTCGACGGCCTCGACATGACGGTCCACGAGGCGCGGACCGTGGCGACGAGCGTCCTGATCGGCGCCGGCCTCTATCTCGTCATGGCGCTCGAGGCCGCGGGCCGCGGTCGGCGGTGGATGGTGCGGGCGATGTGCGGCGTGCTCGCCCTCTGCTACCTGCTCGCGCTCGTCATCGGCCCGATCCGCGACTTCTTCGACCTCGCCGTGCTGACGCCGACGATCGCGCTCACGGCCCTGGTCGGGACGGCGCTCTCGGCGGTCGCGTTGTACCTGAGCGGGTTCCCGCGGCACCTGCGCGCTCCGCCGGACGGCGACGCCTGAGACGATGGGCGGCATGCTGGCGATGCAGCTGCACGCGGTGGGACGGCCGCTCGTGGCCGCCGAGGTGCCGCGCCCCGAGGCGGGGGAGGGCCAGCTCGCGCTGCGCGTCGAGGCGTGCGGCGTCTGCCGTACCGACCTGCACCTGCTCGACGGGGAGGTCGAGGTGCCCAGGCTGCCGCGCACGCTCGGCCACCAGATCGTCGGGCGCACCGTGGACGGCCGGCGCGTGGGCGTCCCGTGGCTGGCCTGGACGTGCGGCACCTGCCGCTATTGCGCGTCGGGACGCGAGAACCTGTGCGTCAACGCGCGCTTCACCGGCCGCGACGTGGACGGGGGGTTCGCGGAGCACGCGGTCGCCGACGAGCGCTTCTGCTTCTCGATCCCCGAGGACCTGCCCGCCGCACAGGCGGCGCCGCTGCTGTGCGCGGGGCTGATCGGGCACCGCGCGCACCGCATGGCGGGCGACGCTCGCCGCCTCGGCATCTACGGCTTCGGCTCGGCGGGCCACATCCTCTGCCAGATCGCGACGTGGGAGGGTCAGGAGGTGTTCGCCTTCACTCGGCCGGGCGATGCGGCGGGGCAGGCGTTCGCGCGCGATACGGGCGCGGCCTGGGCCGGCGGCTCCGTCGGCGCGCCGCCGGAGCCGCGGGACGCGGCGATCGTCTTCGCGCCCGACGGCGCCCTGGTGCGCGCCGCGCTGCGTGCGGTCGCGCCCGGCGGCACCGTCGTCTGCGGCGGCATCCACATGAGCGACGTCCCCGGCTTCCCGTACGCGGAGCTCTGGGAGGAGCGGTCGATCCGCTCGGTCGCGAACCTCACGCGCGAGGACGCGCGGCAGTTCTTCGCCCTCGCGCCGCGCGTCCCGGTGCGCACGCGGGTGACCGAGTACGAGCTCTCCGCCGTCAACCGTGCGCTCGACGATCTCCGCCACGGCCGCTTCGAGGGCTCGGCGGTCATCGTGCCCTGAATGGGTGGATCCGCACGGACTACGGATGCGCATGGGCCGTTGGCCCTGATGGTCTGTCATCGCGCATGCGTCATCATCGGTCCATGCCCAGCCCCTCCTCGATCGTGCCTCGGCGCGTCGTGGTCGTCGGCGGCGGGATCGCCGCCCTCGAGGCGCTGCTCGCGCTGAGCGACCTCGGCGACGGCCGCTTGGACCTGACGCTCGTCGCTCCGAACGAGTCGTTCGTCCTCAGTCCGATGACGGTCGCGGTGCCGTTCTCGGCCGGGCACGTCACCGAGGTGCCTCTCGCGGACGTCTGCGCCCGCTTCGACGCGGACCTGCACCAGGCGTCAGTGTTGCAGGTCGACCCCGAGAGCCGTTCGGTCCTCTGCGCCGACGGAGTGGAGATCTCCTACGACGCGTTGATCGTCGCCACCGGCGCCCGCGCGGTGGCCGCGTACCGCTCG
>JANJUA010000025.1 GCA_024710825.1 Solirubrobacteraceae bacterium | reverse complement strand
AGGAGCCGTTCCTGGAGGCCGCGCGCGAGCGCTTCGTGGTGCGCTCACGGCGCGACCCCGTGCTGCCGCGCGTCAGGGTGCATCGGCTGTCCTCCCGGTAGATTGCCCGCCATGGGACGGACCCTCGACCTCGCCGCCCCGACCGCGTCGGCGGCGGGGTGACCGTCATGGATGCCGACGCCGTCGAGCTGCGCGTCCTCGGGTGCCTGCTGGAGAAGCAGCGCACGACGCCGGACGCGTACCCGCTGAGCCTCAACGCGCTGCGGCTGGCCTGCAACCAGTCGACGAACCGCGACCCGGTCGTCGACTACGACGAGGCGACGATCCGCGACGCCCTCGCGCGGCTGTACCGGCGCCGCTGGACCCGGCTGGCGGGCGCGGGCCGCGCCGCGAAGTACCGCCACCTCCTCGACGAGGCCCTGGACCTCGCGCCCGACGAGCTGGCGATCCTCGCCGTGCTCATGCTCCGGGGGGCGCAGACGCCGGGCGAGCTGAACCAGAGGGCGGCGCGACTGCACCCGTTCGCCGGGCTGGGGGCGGTGCAGGAGACGCTCGAGCGGCTCGTCGGGCGCTCGCTGGCGCAGCGGCTGCCGCGGCGCCCGGGGCAGAAGGAGGAGCGCTACGTCCAGCTCCTCGGAGGTGGTGAGGAGGCGGCTGCGGCGCCCGCCGACTCCGTGGCGGCGGGCTCGGTCGGCTCCATCCCCGCGCCGACCCCGCCCGAAGAGGCGCGCGTGGCCTCCGCGCCGGCGGCCGCGGCCGGCTCCGGTCAGGACGCGCGGCTGGCCGAGCTGGAGCGCGAGCTGGCCGACCTGCGCGCTCAGGTGGCCGAGCTCCGGTCGGAGCTGGGTCTCGCCTGACCCATTTGGCCGAATTCCTTGACGCGGCCCCGCACGGCCTCGTACGGTTCGTCACATGCTCGCCTGTGGATCCTGCGGACGCGCCTGGAACGCGCGTGTCCTCGACCCCCGATCGCTCAGCACCGCCACCTGCCCCGGTTGTGGAGGAGAGCTCCACGTCCGCCCACCGACCCGCCGCATCGCCGGCCAGCCCGCCCAGGGCCGCTTCGCCAAGCCGGCGCCCGGCAAGCACCTGGAGGAGCGCCTCACCGGGCTCGGCGGCTGAGCGGCGGCACGCGCGGTACGGTCCGCGCGTGCCGACGGTCACCGCCCTGCGCCGCGTCGCGGCGACGCGCTACGTCACCCCGCTGCGCGAGGGCGGCTCGATGCCGGGCCTCGTCGAGGCCGACGACGACGGGCTCTACGTCGTCAAGTTCCGCGGCGCCGGACAGGGGCCTCGGGCGCTCGCCGCCGAGATCGTCGCGGGCGAGCTGGCCCGGGCGCTCGGCCTGCCGGTGCCCGAGCAGGTCCTCGCCGACATCGACCCGGCGCTCGGACGGGCGGAGCCGGACCCCGAGATCCAGGAGCTCGTCGCGGCGAGCGCGGGCACGAACCTCGGCGTGGACTTCCTCCCGGGCGCGCTGCCCTACGCGCCCGGCGCGGGCTGCGATCCCACCCCCGAGCTCGCCGCCGACGTCGTCTGGCTCGACGCGTTCACGACGAACGTCGACCGCACCGCGCAGAACCCCAACCTGCTCGTCTGGCACGGCCGCATGTGGCTCATCGACCACGGCGCGGCGCTCTACCTCCAGCACGCCGGACTGCGCCCGCTGGAGCAGGCGCGGCGCCCGTTCCCGCAGATCGCCGAGCACGTCCTGCTGCCGTGCGCCGGCTCGATCGCCGAGGCCGACGCGCGCCTGGCGCCGCTGGTCGACGTCGCGCTGCTCGAGGAGATCGTGGGCCTCGTCCCCGTCGACTGGCTCGCGGGCGCGGACCCGGCCGACTACGTGGAGTACCTCGCCCGGCGCCTGGACGCTCCGCGCGGCTTCGTGGAGGAGGCGGAGCGTGCCCGCGGAGCCTGAGCGCGTGGCGTTCTCCTACGCGATCGTCCGGGTCGTCCCGCGGGTCGAGCGCGGCGAGCGCTTCAACGCCGGCGTCGTGCTGCACTGCCGCCAGCGCGACTTCCTCGCCGCCCGGACGAGGCTCGACGAGCGGAGGCTCGCGGCGCTCGCCCCCGACGTGCCGCCCGAGGCGGTGCGACCGCACCTGGAGCTGCTGGAGCGCGTCGCGGCGGGCGATCCCGACGCCGGCCCGATCGCGGCGCTGGAGCCCTCGGACCGCTTCGGCTGGCTCGTCGCCCCGTCCAGCACGATGCTCCAGCCCTCGCCGGTCCACACCGGGCTGACCGCCGATCCGCAGGCGACCCTTGACGGGTTGTTCTCCCGCCTGGTCGGATAGCGACGTGCGCGCCCTGTCCGTCGTCCCCCTGACCGCCGGCACCGCCGCGCTCACCGAGCACCCCGACCCGGTCGCCGGCCCCGACGAGCTGCTGGTCGACGGCCTCGCGCTCGGCATCTGCGGCACCGACCGCGAGATCGTCGCGGGCGACTACGGCGCCCCGCCGCCCGGGGAGGAGCGGCTGATCCTCGGCCACGAGAGCCTCGGCCGCGTGCGCGAGGCGCCGCGACGCAGCGGCTTCGCGCCCGGGGACCTGGTCGTCGGGGTCGTCCGCCGGCCCGACCCGGTGCCGTGCGCGGCCTGCGCCGTCGGCAGCTTCGACATGTGCCGCAACGGCCGCTACACCGAGCGCGGCATCAAGGAGCTCCACGGCTACGGCTCGGAGGCGTGGACCGTCGAGGTCTCATACGCGGTGAAGCTCGACCCGGCGCTCGCCACGGTCGGCATGCTCATGGAGCCCACCACGATCGTCGCCAAGGCGTGGGACCGCATCGGCCGGATCGCCGCGATCATGCCGCACGAGCCGCGGAGCGTCCTGGTGACGGGCGCCGGCCCGATCGGCGTCCTGGCCGCGCTGCTGGGCGTGCAGCGCGGGCTCGACGTCCACGTGCTCGACCAGGCGGTGGACGGGCCGAAGCCGGAGCTGGTGGAAGCGCTCGGCGCCAGCTACCACTGCGAGGGGCTGGCGGCGTTCGAGCGGACCGAGGGGCGCCCGGACGTGCTCGTCGAGGCCACCGGCGCGGACCCCGTGATCCTCGAGGCGCTGTCGGCGACGGCCACGAACGGCATCCTCTGCCTGACCGGCGTGACGGCGGCCGGCCGGACGGCGGAGATCGACGCGGGCGCGGTCAACCGCGAGATGGTGCTCGAGAACGACGTGGTGCTCGGCTCGGTCAACGCGAACCTCGACCACTACCGCCAGGCCGCCGAGGCGCTCGCCAGCGCCGACCGCGGCTGGCTGGAGCGGCTCGTGACGCGCCGCGTCGGCCTGGAGGACTTCGCGGACGCGCTCCAGCCGCGCGAGGGCGACGTGAAGGTCGTGCTGGAGCTGGGCTGAGCGCTACGGGCGGCAGCCGCGACGCGGCGGCGCTGAACGCCGTCGTGCAGGAACGGGGGCGGCCCGTTGCTAGCTTCGCCCGGCCGCCGTGTGCCTCCGCCGTCCGCCTCGACTCGCCGCGCTCGTCGCGGCCGCCGTGCTCGCGCCGCTCGCCCTGTGGGCGGCCAGCCCGCTCGTGGCCGGAGGCGCCCCCACCGAGCGGGATCTGCGCGACGACGTCCAGGCCGGCAAGCAGCGCGAGCAGAGCCTCGCGTCCGCCGCCGACCGGCTGGCGCGCCTGGAGCGGGCGCTCGCCGCCGACATCGCGGTTCTGGAGCGCCGGCTCGGCGACGTCCGCGCCGAGCTCGCCCGCGGCGAGCGGCGCCTCGAGGAGACGAAGGGCGAGCTGCGCGAGCAGCGCGCCCGCCGCGTCCGGCTCGTCAAGCGCCTCGCCGAGAGCCGCGAGCTGCTGGGCCGTCGGCTGCGCGAGCTCTACACCGCCGGCAAGCCGGACCTCGTCACCGTCGTGCTGTCCTCCAACGGCTTCTCCGACCTGCTCGAGCGGGCCGAGTTCCTGCGCCGCATCCAGGATGCCGACGAGAGCATCGTCGAGGCGGTGCGTCGCGGACGCGACGACGCGCGCGAGCAGGCCGAGCGCCTCGCCGGCCTCGAGCGGCGCCAGCGCGACGACGTCCTGGCGGTGCGCCGCCAGCGCGACGCGCTGGAGGGCATGAACGCGGCGCTCGAGGCGCGCCGCGCCAGCTACGCGCAGGCGCGCGCCGCCCGCCTCGCCGCTCTGCGCGACACGCGC
>JANJUA010000017.1 GCA_024710825.1 Solirubrobacteraceae bacterium | reverse complement strand
GTCGCCGCCGCCGTCGTCGTGGTCGCCGTCGTCCTCATCGCGGGGTCGGGCGGCGACGACGAGGCCGGCTCGGCCAACACGTCCGCCGCCGACGGCGCCGTCAACGCCCAGGCCGAGATCGCAGAGCAGCTCGACGGGATTGCGCAGGACGGCATCGCGCTCGGCGAGCCCGACGCGCCGATCACGATCGTCGAGTTCGGCGACCTCCAGTGCCCGGCATGCGCCGCCTTCTCCAACGACGAGATGCCGAAGCTCGTCGAGGACTACATACGTCCCGGGAAGGCGCGCATGGAGTTCCGCACGCTCACCTTCCTCGGCGAGGACTCCCAGCGCCTCGGCCTGATGGCCGCCGCCGCCGACCAGGACAAGCTCTACCACTTCGCGGAGCTCGTCTTCGCCAACCACGGCCAGGAGAACTCCGGCTACGCCACCGACGACTACCTGCGCCGCATCGGCGGGGCGATCGAGGGCTTCGACGTCGCGGCCGCCATGGAGGCCCGCGAGAGCGCCGACGCGAGCCAGCAGCTCGCCGACGCCGACCGGCTCGCCAGCATCAACGGCGTCCGGGGCACCCCGTCGTTCCTCGTCGGCCGCACCGGTGGGGAGATGCAGCTCGTCGACTCCGGCCGGCTCGGCTCGGAGCTCGAGCGACTCGCTGAGGACGTGCCGGCGGAGAGATGAGCCCGCGCCGCCGGACCGCGGCGATGGTCACCGTGACCGTCGCCGGCCTCGCGATCGCCACGTACCTGACGATCGTCCACTACACGGGCGGCGAGGCGATCTGCCAGCTCTCCGGCGGCTGCGAGAAGGTCCAGACGTCGAGCTACGCGGACCTCGCGGGGGTTCCCGTCGCGCTGCTCGGGCTGATCGGCTACGCGGCGATCCTCGCGACGTTCGCGCTCCCGTCCGGTGACCGGGTCCGCCTCCTGCGCGTGCTGCTCACCGGCGGCGGCTTCGCCTTCTCCGCCTACCTGACGTACGCGGAGGTGTTCGTCATCGAAGCGATCTGCCAGTGGTGCGTCGCGAGCGCCGTCGTCATGACGATCCTGCTCGTGCTCACGGCGATCGACTTCGTTCAGCCGCCCGACGACCGCGACGACCGGTACAGCTCGTTGGCCGATACGCCGGTGAGCTGAGCGACGACCGCGGCGGCCGGGCGCACCCGCGCCCCCGCCTCGACGAGAGCCTCGAGCGCCTCCAGAGCGCGCGCCCGGTCCGCCGAGCCGGCGGCTGCCCCGCCCACCACGAGGACGATCTCCCCCCGGACGTCGCCCGAGGAGAAGCGCTCGGCCAGCTCCGCGGCGCTCCCGCGGACGACCTCCTCGTGGATCTTCGTCAGCTCGCGGCACACCGCCGCCGGCCGTTCGGGGTCCACCGCGGCCAGCGAGGCGAGCGTGGCGCCGACCCGCTTCGGAGACTCGAAGGCCACGAGCGTCTCCTCGACGCCCCACAGCGCCGAGCGCTCCGCCGCCTTGCGCGGCACGAACCCGACGAACCGCCAGCGCTCCGCCGGCAGCGCGCTCGCGACCAGCGCCGCCAGTGCGGCGCTCGGGCCGGGCAGGACCTCCACCGCGAGCCCCGCCGCGACGCACGCCTCCACGAGCACGTACCCCGGGTCGCTGACGAGCGGCATCCCCGCGTCGCTGACGAGCGCGACGACCGCGCCGTCGCGCATCCGCGCCACCAGGTCGACCGCCCGCACGCGCTCGTTGTGCTCGTGGTAGCTGACGAGCGTCGCGGAGACGCCGTAGCGGTCGAGCAGCACGCGGGTGCGCCGGGTGTCCTCGCAGGCGACGACGTCGGCGTCGCGCAGCGCCGACAGCACGCGCAGCGTGACGTCCTCGAGGTTGCCGATCGGCGTCGGGCAGACGACCAGGCGCCCGCTCATGCCGCCGCCCTCGCGTCGATCGCGTCGCGCGCGAGCACGGCCGCGCCGAGCATCCCGGACTCGTCGCCGAAGCGCGTCGGCAGGATCCGGACGTGGTCGCGCCCCGGCGGCAGCGCCCGCGCGCGCATCTCGTCGCGCGCCGGCTCGAACAGCAGCTCGCCCGCCGCCACGACGCCGCCGCCGATCAGCACGACGTCGGGGTCGAAGACGTTGACCAGCGACGAGATCCCGACGCCGAGCCGCCGGCCGATGAGCCCGAGCACCTCGCGCGCGGCCTCGTCGCCGTCGTGGGCCAGCTCGGTCACGAGCGGTCCCGTGATGCCGCGCCCCGAGGCGAGCGCGCGCCCCAGCGCCGACCGCGGGCGCTCCCCGGCCAGCGCCGTCGCCTCGCGCACGAGCGCCGACCCGGACGCCATGACCTCCAGGCAGCCGCGGTTCGGGCAGTTGCCCTGGCACGGCGGCCCGTCCTGGTCGACGACCATGTGCCCGAGCTCCGCCGCGGCTCCCTGCGAGCCGCGGTAGATGCGGCCATCGACGAGGATGCCGCCGCCGATGCCCGTCCCGAGCGTGAGCATGAGCGCGTTGCCGGCTCCCTCCGCCGCCCCCGCGCGATGCTCGGCGAGCAGCGCGAGGTTCGCGTCGTTGTCCATGAACACCGGCAGGCCGAGCCGCTCGGCCAGCAGCGTCGCGACGGGCACTCCCGCCAACGGCAGGTGCGTCGAGTAGATCGAGACGCCCCGCAAGGCGTCGATCGTCGACGGCACCCCGACGCCGACGGCCTCCACCACCCCGTCCACGGCCTCGCTGGCCTCGCGGACCGCGCCCTCGATGATCGAGAGCACCTCGGCGGTGTCCTCGCCACGCGACGAGCGCAGCGCGCGATGGTGCACGCCGAGGCGCTCGTCCACCGCGCCGGCCAGCACCTTGGTGCCGCCGAGGTCCACGCCGATCACGCACCCTTTAGGCACCTTCGGCACCATACAGCGCCATGTCAGACGCCCCGGGACCCGGTGGGGCCCCGGAGGCTCCACCGGAGTACACGAAGTACCGCGCCCGCCCGGCCTTCCTGCGCCGCGGCGACGGCGCCATCTCGGCGGCGCCCCGCCCGGCCGGTGACCAGCCCCGCGGGCCGCGCCGCCGCGTGCCCTGGGCGCGGGTGCTCGCGTGGCTGATGACCGCGGTGGTCGCCTGGATCGCGCTGTCGCTGGTCCTGTTCCTCGTCAGCGCGCAGATCCAGGCGGGGGACGCCTCCGACGAGACGAAGGCCGCGCTGGACGACGCCGGGTATCCGCTGACCTCGGTCAACAACGTCCTGGTCCTCGGCTCCGACCAGCGGCCCGCGGGCTCGAAGGAGCCGGGCGCGTCCACGCAGGGGCCGAGCCGCAGCGACAGCATCCTGCTCCTGCGGGTGGGCGACGGGCACTCGGGCCGCCTATCGGTCGCCCGCGACACCATCGTCGACATCCCCGGCCATGGCCGCGGCAAGGTCAACGCGGCCTACGCCTACGGCGGCGCGGCGCTCTCCATCGAGACGCTCAGGCAGTACCTGGGCATCGAGATCAACCACGTCATCGAGGTCGACTTCGAGCGCTTCCCGGGGCTGATCGACGCGCTC
>JANJUA010000422.1 GCA_024710825.1 Solirubrobacteraceae bacterium | reverse complement strand
TTCGGGCAGGCCGTGATCGGCGTGTCGCTCGGCGCCCAGCTCACGGCCTCGACGCTCGCCGCCGTCGCCGGTGACTGGGTGGCGATCCTGCTGGTCACCATCGGGACGCTGCTGTTCTCGCTCGGGGCGGGGCTGGCGCTGTCGGCCATGACCGGCGTCGACCGCCCCACCGCCCTGCTCGGGCTCATCGCGGGCGGGGCCAGCGGGATCGTCGCGATGAGCGACGAGCTCGGCGCCGACGCGCGCCTCGTCGCTTTCATGCAGTACCTGCGCGTGCTGGTCGTGGTGCTGACCGCGCCCCTGATCGCGACCCTCGTCCTCGGCGCCGGCGGCGACGCCGTCGCGGTCGACGTGGGTGACACCGGCCTGGCGACCGGCCTCGCGTTCACGGCGGGATGTGGGATCGTCGGCGTTCTGATCGCCGGCCTGCTGCGGATGACCGCCGGGTCGCTGCTCGTCCCGCTGGTGCTCGCCGCGGCCCTGTCCGTGTCCGGCCTCGTCGCCGACGCGCACGTCCCCCGCCCGGTGGAGGACGTCGCGTTCGCCGCGATCGGCCTCCAGGTCGGGCTGCGCTTCACCGTCGCCACGCTGCGCGACGCGCGGCGGCTGCTGGGCGCCGCGGTGCTCGGGATCGCCGGGATGATCGCGGCGTGCGCGGCGATGGCGCTCGCGATCCTGCCGCTCACCGAGGTCAGCTTCTCCGACGCCTACCTCGCCACCACCCCCGGCGGCCTGTACGCCGTGCTCGCGGTCGTGGCCGGCGACGGCGGCAACGTGGCGTTCGTGCTCTCCGTCCAGGCGATCCGCCTGTTCGCGATGGTGCTCGCGGCGCCCCCGCTCGTCCGCCTCATCATCTCCAAGGACGCGGCGCGCGCCGGCCCGGGCGAACGATCCGAGGCCGGCGGTAGCGTGCCGCGCGCATGACGCCGTCGCAGACCGCTCGCAACGTCCTCGCTGCCTGCGCGGTGCTGGCCGGGCTGTACGTGCTCTACGTCCTGCGCGAGGTGCTGCTGCTGGCCGCGCTCGCGCTGTTCGTCGCGGTCGCCCTCAGCGCGCCGGTCAACTGGGTCCAGCGGCACGCGCGGCTCCCGCGCGCCGCGGCGATCGGCGTGGTGTACCTGGCGCTGGTCGGCTTCGTCGCGCTGCTCGGCTTCATCGTCGTCCCGCCCCTGGTCGAGCAGGTCGAGGCGCTCGCGCGGCAGGTGCCGCGCTACGTGCGCGAGCTCAACGAGAACGGCACGTTCCGGCGCTGGGACGAGGAGTACCACATCTTCAGCGAGCTCCAGGCGCAGGCGGGCAAGCTCCCGAGCATCCTCGCGGCGGCCGCCGGCGAGCTCGAGACGGTGACGATCGGCGCGGCCGAGCGGATCGCCGAGACGATCGCGATCCTGGCGATCGCGTTCCTCCTTCTGCTCGACGCGCCGAACGCCATGGAGTGGGTCTACCGGCGCTTCGACCCCGATCGCCGCGAGCGGGTGCGCCGGCTCGCCGGCCAGGCGTCGAGCGCGATCGGCGGCTACTGCGCGGGGGTGTTCGCGATCGCCACGCTCGCCGGCTTCGTCTCGTTCCTCGCCATGGAGGTGCTGGGGATCCCGTTCTCGGTGCCGCTCGCGGTGCAGATGGCGTTCTTCGCCCTGCTGCCGCTCGTGGGATCCGCGATCGGGGCGCTGATCATCGCCGCGGTGGCCGTCTTCGACGGTCCCGCCACCGCGCTCGCCTGGCTCGCCTTCTTCATCGTCTACCAGCAGGTCGAGACCCACGTGCTGTCGCCCTTCATCTACCACCGCACGGTGGCGATGAAGCCGGTCTTCGTGATCGTGTCGGTGCTCGCGGGCGCGAGCCTGCTCGGCATCCTCGGCGCGCTGCTCGCGATCCCGGCGGCGGCCACCATCCAGATCCTCGTGCAAGAGTGGTGGCAGGCTCGCCATCCCCCCGAGCCGGCCCCGGGCTGAGCCCACGACGACAAGGAGCACGCATGACCACGCCCACCCCCTCGCAGGTAGCGCCGCCGGAGTCCGACGGCGTCGCCTATGACCACGGCGGTGTGCGCTGGATCGACGTGCGCGAGATGACCTGGACGCCCACGCCCGGCCAGGACGGCCACTTCCACAAGGTGCTCGAGCGCGACGCCGACGGCGCGCCCGTCGTGTTCGTCGAGTACCTGCCGCCCGGCGTGCCGGCGTCCGCCTTCCGCCGGCATCACCGCTCGGTGCGCGAGTTCTTCCACATACTCGAGGGCGAGCTCCCGAACACGGAGTTCGCCGACGAGGGCGACGCGACGGGCGTCGCGCTGGTCGCCAAGCGCGGCTGGTTCGCCGACCGCCGCCCCGGCAGCGTCTACGGCGGGTCGCCCGCTCGCCCGTCGGGCCCCGGAGCCGTGGTGCTCCGCGGGCGCACCGGGCCGGGGACGTGGGCGGCGGACCCCGGCTGCGGCGCCGAGACCGTCGAGCTCGAGCCGGGCGACCGAACCCCGGCGCGCCCGTCCGCTCCCGACACGCCGGGCGTGATCCTCGACCGCGGCGGCGTCACCTGGTTCGACACCCGCGAGATGGACTGGCAGGAGTTCCGCAACGCCGAGCCCGGCCACCTGCGCAAGGTGCTCTGCGAGAACCCCGAGAACGGCGCCCCCGCCGTGTTCCTGCACCAGCTGCCCCCGGGCTACGGCCTGGGAGCCGACCTGCCGGTCCGCTGCTACCACCGGACGATCGGGGAGTACGGCTACATCCTCGAGAGCGACATCCTCAGCGCCGAGTGGGCGACGGCGGAGGCCCCGGCTCACCACCTGCACAAGCGGCCGGACTGGTTCATGGCGCGGCAGCCCGGGAGCATCCACGGGGCCGACGTGGGCCAGGTGCCGGCGCGCGCCTGCCTGCTGCTGAACTGGGCCCCGGACATCTTCGGGGGCGTGTTCGGCAACTGGATCGGCGACGCGAACTACGAGGAGGAGACGATCGTCCTCGGTTAGTCGCGAGCGCGACGCCGGTCAGGGCGGCTAGGACAGCTCGATGCGCTGCGCCTCCACCCGGCCGGCGCGCAGGGCCTCCAGCGCGGCGCCCGCGACCGCCAGATCCTGGATCGCCAGGCCGGTGGAGTCGAACAGCGTGACGGCCTCCGGCCCCGGCCGCCCGGGTGCGTCACCCGCCAGCACGGCCCCGAGATCGGTGACGTGCCGGCGCGACACGAGGCCCGCCTCCACCGCGCCCGTCAGCTCGCCGCCGTGCGACGCCTGCGCCCACTCGTCGCAGAACAGCGCGCACGACCGCACGGCGCCGATCGTCGCCTCGGACTTGCCCGGACCGTCGGCGCCGAGCATGTTCAGGTGCAGGCCCGGCCGCAGGTCGCCGGCGTCCACCACCGGCTCGGCCCCCGGCGTCACGCAGCTGACCACGTCGCAGGCCAGCGCCTCCGAGCGGCTTCCGGACCGCCAGCCCAGCTCGGCGGCCAACGCCTCGGCGACCTCCGGCCGCACGTCGAAGCAGACGCCCGGTCCGTAGCCGGCGGCGGCGAGGCAGCGGGCGGCCCAGCCGCCGTGCAGCCCGCAGCCGACGATGCCGACGCTGCTCGCTCCGTCGCGCGCGAGCGCGTCCGCCGCGACCGCCGCCACGGCGCCCGTCCGCAGCGCCGTCACCGCGCCGGCGTCGACCAGCGCGAGCGGCTGCGACGTCCGCGCGTCGCTGAGGCAGAGGATGCCCATGACCGCCGGCAGCCCGTGGGCCGCCGGATTGCCGGGGAACGAGGAGATCCACTTCAGCATCGCCAGCTCGCCGCCGCGGGCGGGCATCGCCCGGAAGTCCCCGTACGGCGGGCTGTCGAGGTACACCTTCGCCGGCATCGCCCACTCGCCGCGGTGGTGGCGCAGGAAGCCGTCGCGCACGCGGGCGAT
>JANJUA010000298.1 GCA_024710825.1 Solirubrobacteraceae bacterium | reverse complement strand
CCGGTCGGGGCGCCGACTGCGGCCCGGGCTCGCTCTGCGGCGGCGGGGGAGGCGCCGCGGCGACGTGCGGCCCATGACCTGCGGCCGGCTCGGCCTTGGCCGCGGCGGCGCGAGCCGCCGGCTCGGTTGGGGCTGAAGTCCGCCTGGGCTTGGCGCCCGCGACGCGCTTCGCCTTCGCCGCGGCGGCGGCTGACGCGGGCTTCGCCGGCTTGGCCTTCGCCGGGGTCGACGCCGGCTTGCGCTTCGCGCGCGCGGCCGACCCGGCCTCGGCCGCCGGCTTGGCCTTCGCGGCGGCCGCCTTCGGCTTGGCGCGCGAAGCGGCCTTCGGCTTGGCGCGCGACGCGGCCTTCGGCTTGGCGCGCGAAGCGGCCTTCGGCTTCGACTCGGCCCTCGCCGGACCGGCGTCGGACGCGGCCGGAGGCACCGTGGCGCCGTCCTCGGCGGGGGGCGTGCGCTTGGCGCTCCGGCGCGCCGGACGGCTGCGCGGGAGGTTGGAGAGGACGTCCTCCGGGTCGTCTTCGGGCGGCATCGTCACGTCATTCAAGCGCACCCGCGCGCAAGTCGCCGAACACCCGCGCGAGAAGGCCCTACGATGGATCGTGCGCCCGCCCGCAAGGCACCATGTCATTCCGGTCTGGAGAGCCGGAGAACGCGGAGACCGAGGCGATTGACGAAGAGGATCGAGGCGATACCCTGAGGCGCCGTCGCGACGGCCGCCCTCACCAGAACGACGCCGGGCCCAGTCCCCGTCCCGGCACGACGGAAACGGAACTTGATGTCAGTCGCAGAGCTGCAGGAACTGGAAGAGATCAAGGGACTGCTCGCCAAGGGCCAGCAGGTGGGTGTCCTGACCCACGCCGAGATCACCGCGGCGATCGCCGAACTGGATGTCGACGAGGCCGACGTGGAGGAGCTCAACAGCTTCTTCGAATCGCAGGAGATCGAGCTGGTCGAGGACGTCGACCCGGCGACCGCGGCGGCCAACGTCGTCGAGCGCGCCCCCGACAAGCGCGGCGGCCGGCGCAAGGCCAAGACCGCCATCGACCTCCGGCCGGACATGACGACCGACTCCCTTCAGCTCTTCCTGAAGGACATCGGCAAGGTGCGGCTGCTGACCGCCCAGGAGGAAGTCGACCTGGCCAAGCGCATCGAGCGCGGCGACCTCGACGCCAAGCAGAAGATGGTCGAGTCCAACCTGCGCCTGGTCGTCTCGATCGCGAAGAACTACCGCAACCAGGGGCTGCCGTTCCTGGACCTCATCCAGGAGGGGACGCTCGGGCTCGTCCGCGCGGCCGAGAAGTTCGACTACCGCAAGGGCTTCAAGTTCTCGACGTACGCGACCTGGTGGATCCGCCAGGCGATCGCGCGCGCCCTCGCCGACAAGGCGCGCACGATCCGCATCCCCGTCCACGTCGTCGAGAAGCTCAACAAGATCGGCCGCGCCGAGCGCAAGCTCGTCACGGAGCTGGGCCGCGAGCCGACCGCCGACGAGATCGCCGAGGTCACCGGCATCGACCCGGAGGAGGTCGACTCGATCAAGCGCTCGGCCCAGGCCCCGGTCAGCCTCGAGAAGCCGGTGGGCGACGAGGAGGAGTCGGAGTTCGGCCAGTTCATCGCCGACGAGCGGGCCGAGTCGCCGTACGAGCGCGCCGCGGAGATCCTCACGAAGGAGGCGCTCCGCGAGGCGCTCGAGAACCTCTCCTACCGCGAGCGCCGCGTCCTGGAGCTGCGCTACGGCCTCGGGGGCGAGCATCCGCGCACGCTCGACGAGGTCGGTCGCACGTTCAACGTGACGCGCGAGCGGATCCGGCAGATCGAGAACCAGTCGCTGAAGAAGCTGCAGTCGCTGGCAGAGGCGCAGAAGCTGCGCGACGTCGCGTAGCCGGTGGTGGCATGGCCCGGCTGCTGAGCCAGGGCTTCAGTTGGTAAAGTAATGCCGATATGGACCGTTGTCCCGTCAGCCGCACGGCGGGCGTCATCTCCGGCAAGTGGACGATCCTCCTGGTCCGTGACCTGGCCGAGGGACGCTGCCGCTTCTGCGAGCTCGAGCGCTCTCTCGCCGGGATCTCCCCCCGGACCCTCTCGCTGCGCCTGCGCGCGCTCGAGGAGGAGGGCATCGTCGAGCGGCAGACCTACGCCGAGGTGCCGCCGCGCGTCGAGTACGCGCTGACCCCGAAGGGTCTCGACCTACTCCCGATCATCGACGTCATGCGCACCTACGGGCTGCGCTGGCTGGGCGACGAGGACGACTGCTCGCCGGTCCCCAACCGGGCCGTCGCCACCCCCGCGTAGCAGGACCCCGACGCCGCGCGCCGAAGCACGGCGCGTGCGTTCCCACACCCTGCATGCCGCGCTGCGCCAGTACGTCGAGGAGGTCTCGTTCAGCCTCGGCGCCGAGCTGGCCGACGGCGCGGAGATCCCGTTCGAGCTCGTCGAGGAGCGCGGCGCCCGCCGGACCGCGCTCTACTGCTATCGCCCCCTGACCGACGAGTTCCTGCGCGAGCGCGTCGGCCCGCTCGCCCGCCTCGACGGCCACGCTCCGGCGCTGCGCGCGCTCGCGGCTCACGAGGGCCTCGCGCGATACCTGAGCGCGTACGGCGAGCGCGTCCCGCCGGATCCCGGCAGCCGCGCCCGCGCCACGATGGGCGTCTTCCTCGCCCGGGTCTTCGAGGATCAGACCGACTTCGCTCTCGACGTCGAGCGCTACGACCGCGCCTACCGCCGGCTCGAGGAGACGATCTTCGCCGGCCGCACGCACGCCGCGGCGATCGTCGGAGTCCTGGGCCTCGACATCGCCTCCGACGAGGTCGTGCTCGCCGACGGCCTGACGCTCACCCGCGCGGCCGCCTTCCCCGGCGTCCCGCCGGAGGTGCAGGCGGAGTGCGACGTCGTCGCCGCGTTCCGCGCGGAGGTCGAGGACGGTGGCCCGGACCCGTTCGCGCAGGCCGGCCGCGCGTTCCGGCGCCTGCTCGTCGCGCTTAGGCTCTACGACGAGGGCGGCGTGGCGCTCGGCCCGGTCGCCTGGACGCGCGTCGACGACGGCGCCTGGCGACCCGCCACGATCGGGGCCGGCGGCGTGCCGCAGGGCCTGACGCTGGTGGAGGCCGAGGAGGAGGACGAGCTGCGCGCGTTCTGCAGCCTCGTCGCCCGGCGCACTCCGCGCAGCGGCGAGCTCGCGTGGGCGCTGTCGCGCTTCGGGATGGCGTGCGAGCGCGCCTCGGCGGCCGAGGCGCTCAGCGACGTCCTGTTGGCGCTGCGCGCGCTGCTGGAGCCGGAGGGCGCGGCGTCCGGCCGCCTGCCCGGCCGCCTCGCGGCCCTGTGCGCGGTCCCGGACGAGCGCGCGGCGCTGGCTGAGCGGGTCGCGGAGGCGGTGCGCCTGGAGCGCGCGATCATCGCCGGCACCGCCCCGCACGCGCCGAGCGTGGACGCCCTCATGGTGGAGGTCACCGGGCACCTGCGCGCGCTGTTGCGCGACGTGCTGTGCGGCCACCTGGACGCCGACGTCCGCGGGCTCGCGGACCGGCTGCTGGTGCAGTCTCCCGTGTGACGCTGCTCACCTAACTGACCATTCGTTCAGTTACCGGCTACCATGCCGGGCATGAGCACTGCCGAGAGGAGCATGGGCCTGGGCCTGCGGGCGATCACACGCATGGCCGGCTCCGAAGCACTCGACCGCGTGGGCCTGCGCCGTCGCGTCGAGAAGGCCCTGTTCCGGGCCAGCCGCGACGGCTTCCGCACGGCGGCCGCCGCCGGGCGCACGTTCAAGGCCGCCGGCCGGCTCACGGGGCCCGCCCGCCAGCGCCCGTCCGAGGCCGGAACGGGGCTGTTCGACCTCGAGCCCGACGACGAGCAGCAGATGCTCCAGGAGGCCGTGGGCGCGTTCGCGGCCGAGCAGGTCCGTCCCGCCGCGTCCGGCGCGGACGCCGCCTGCGCCGCCCCGCCCGAGCTGCTCGCCCAGTCCAACGAGCTCGGCATCGGTGTGCTCGGCGTGCCCGAGGCGCTCGGCGGCGTCATGGCCGAGCGCTCCGCGGTCACCGGCGTGCTCGTCGCGGAGGCCCTCGCCCACGGCGACGTGGGGATCGCCGCCGCCGCGCTGGCGCCGGGGTCGGTCGCCACCGCGCTGGGGCTGTGGGGCGACGCCGACCAGCAGGCGACCTACCTGCCGGCCTTCACCGGCGACGAGCCGCCCGCCGCGGCGCTCACCGTGCTCGAGCCGCGCCCGCTCTTCGACCCCTTCGCGCTGCGGACCACCGCGCGCCGCGACGGCGACGACTGGGTCCTCTCTGGCGTCAAGTCGCTCGTGCCGCGCGTCGCCGAGGCCGAGGTCTTCGTCGTCGCGGCCTCCACCGGGGGCGGCGCGCCGGCGCTGTTCGTCGTCGAGTCCAAGACGGCCGGGCTGTCGGTCGAGGCCGAGCCCGCGATGGGCATCCGGGCGGCGGCCACGGGGCGGCTCTTGCTCGAGGAGGTGCGGCTGCCCGCCGGCGCCGTGCTCGGCGAAGCCGCCCCCGACGTCTACGAGGCGTGCGTGCAGCGCGCGCGGATCGCCTGGTGCGCGCTCGCGGTCGGCGCCGCGCGGGCCGTGCTCGACTACGTGATCCCCTACGTCAACGAGCGCACGGCGTTCGGCGAGCCGATCTCCCACCGCCAGGCCGTCGCGTTCGCCGTCGCCGACGTCGCGATCGAGCTCGAAGGCATGTCGCTGGCCACCCTCCGGGCCGCGAGCCGCGCCGACCAGGGCCGGTCGTTCGCCCGGGAGGCCGCTCTGGCCCGCCGCCTGTGCGCGGACAAGGCCGCCCGGATCGGCTCCGACGGCGTGCAGCTGCTCGGCGGCCACGGCTACGTCAAGGAGCACCCCGTCGAGCGCTGGTATCGCGATCTGCGCTCCGTGGGCGTCATGGAAGGAGCGCTGCTCGTCTGATGATCGATCTCGAGACCCCGCGCCGGTTCGCGCCGCTCGTCGCGCAGGCGAACCAGGTCGCCACCGAGGTGTTCCGGCCGATATCCCGCAAGTACGACCTCGCCGAGCACGAGTACCCGAAGGAGCTCGACATGCTCGCCGCCCTCATCGACGGGATGAGCGCGGGCGGCGACGGGGCCGGCGGCGCCGGTGCCGCCGGGGTGCGCCGCAAGGCGGACGGCGACGGGAGCGGCGGCAACCGCAACGGCTCCAACCTGTCGACGGTCCTCAGCGTGATCGAGCTGTGCTGGGGCGACGTCGGGCTGCTGCTGACGATGCCGCGCCAGGGCCTGGGCAACTCCGCGATCGCCTCGGTGGCCGACGACGAGCAGCTCGAGCGCTTCGCCGGCAAGTGGGCGGCGATGGCGATCACCGAGCCCGAGGCCGGCTCGGACTCGGCGGCGATCCGCACCACCGCCGTGCTCGACGGCGACGAGTACGTCCTCAACGGCGAGAAGATCTACGTGACCTCGGGCGAGCGCGCGGAGCTCGTGGTCGTCTGGGCGACGCTCGATCGCTCCGCCGGCCGCGCCGCGATCAAGTCGTTCGTCGTCGAGCGCTCCAACCCGGGGCTGAAGCTCGACCGGCTCGAACACAAGCTCGGCATCCGGGCGTCGGACACCGCCGCGTTCCGGCTCGAGGACTGCCGCGTGCCGAAGGAGAACCTGCTCGGCAGCCCCGAGGTCGACACGAAGCAGGGCTTCGGCGGCGTGATGCAGACGTTCGACAACACCCGCCCGCTGGTGGCGGCGATGGCGGTCGGCGTCACGCGGGCGTGCCTGGAGGAGACGCGGGCGCGGCTCGCGGAGGCCGGCGTGGAGATCGACTACGCGCGGCCGGGCACGGCGGGCAGCGCGGCCGTCGACCGCTTCCTGGCGATGGAGGCCGACTACGAGGCCGCGCGGCTGCTGACGCTGCAGGCGGCGTGGATGGCCGACAACGCCAAGCCGAACTCGCTGCAGGCGTCGATGGCGAAGGCGAAGGCCGGGCGGACGGGCGTGGACGTCGCGCTCGGCTGCGTCGAGCTGTGCGGCTCGCTGGGGCTGGGGGAGAGCGAGCTGCTGGAGAAGTGGGCGCGCGACGCGAAGATCCTCGACCTCTTCGAGGGCACGCAGCAGATCCAGCTCCTCATCGTCGCGCGCCAGCTTCTGGGCAAGACTTCGGCCGAGCTGCGCTGACGGCTCAAGGAAAACAGCCCTGTACCGACAGAACGGGGCATGGCATCGCTTGAGCGAACCTTCCCCGCCGAGGATCTCTTCTTCTCGACGACCGACGACAAGGGGGTCATCACCGCCTGCAACCCGGTCTTCCAGCGTGTCAGCGGGTATGCGATGGAAGAGCTGGTCGGGCGGGCGCACAACGTCGTGCGCCACCCCGAGATGCCGCGCGCCGTGTTCCGCCTCCTGTGGGACGCCCTCGCCGCCGGGCGGCCCGTCGCCGCGTACGTGCAGAACCTCACGTCCGATGGCGAGCACTACTGGGTCATGGCGACGGCGGCGCCCGTCCCGGGCGGGTTTCTCTCCGTGCGCCTGAAGCCCACCGGCGAGCACTTCGCCGCGGCGCGAGAGATCTACGCCCGGGTGCGCGAGCGCGAGCTGGCGGTGGAGGGCGGCGACGTGCGCCGCCGCAAGCCCTCGATCCAGGCCGGGATCGAGCTGATGACCGAGCTCCTGCACGAGGCCGGCTTCGACGACTACGGCGAGTTCATGCACGCCGCGCTGCCGGCGGAGGTGACCGCCCGCGAGGGCCTGCTGGGCGGCAGCGCCCGCGCGCGCCTCGGGACGCCGCCGCCGGGCGCGGACCCCACGCTCACGGCGATCCTGGAGCGCTGCTGCGCCGCCCACGACTTCCTCGACGGCGTCGTCGCGAACATCGAGCGCTATGAGGCGCTCAGCGCGACGCTGGACGGCAAGTCGCGCTTCGTCGTCGAGCTGTCGGCGAGCATCAGGCTCTTCTCGCTGAACGCCATGATCACCTCCGCCCGCATGGGCGACGAGGGCGTCGGGATCGGCGCCGTCGCGTGGGTGATGCGCAGCCGCTCGGACACGACCGAGCCGGTCATCGCGGCGCTGCACGACGATCTCGTGGCCGCGGTCGACCTGCTCGCCGACATGGGGTTTCGCATCGCGATCGCGCAGCTTCAGGCCGAGATGCTCATGCGGTTCGTGCGTGAGCTGATGGCCGGCGAAGCCGACGACGCCGCCGCCGCCGCGCTCGTGCCGCTCGCCGAGCGCCTCGGGGACGGCACCGATCGCCTGCTGGAGTCGCTCGCCGGCCTCGACGGCCGCCTGCGCGGCGTGATCGGCAGCGCCGCGATCCTCATGCGGGGGCTCGACGCCCTGCGCGTGCTCGAGTTCAACGGACGCGTGGAGGCGGCGCGGGTCGCCGACAGCGCCACCTACGACGAGCTGCTCGCCGCGATCGGCCAGCAGGTCCGCACCGCCCGCAGCGAGATCGCGGGCTTCGCGGACGCCGCCGCGATGACCTGCGAGCGCGACGGCGCCGCCGAGCTCCTCGCGCACGGCAAGGTCGCCGCGGTGCGCGAGCACGTCGCGGCCTACCGCTAGCCGCCGGCCGCGAATCGGACCGCGGGCGCTCTAGGAGCGCAGCACCCCCTCGAGCGCGAGGATCCGCCGCAGGATCGCCAGCGAGGAGGCGTACGTCGAGTCCATCCCGAAGTAGGACAGGCCGCGGGCGCCCAGGGTGCGCGCCTGCGTGTACGGGGTGTCCGAGGCGTAGTGGATGACGCCGAAGTCGATCGGCAGCTTCGCGAAGTTCACCGCCTCGCCCATCGGGTACCGGTCGAGGGCGGCGATCTCGTAGACCGCGTCGCAGAACGGGCCGGCCTCCATCTCGACGACCGTGAACGCCTCGCGGTAGTAGAAGTCGAGGTACTGTCGGTTCTGCAGGAACGTCGACTTCACCGTCACCGCGCGCTGGTTGTCGAGGCCCGAGCCGTAGACGAGGAAGGGCGCGATGTCCTCGACGGAGAACGCGTTGTCGAGCCAGTACGTCGAGCCGGAGTGCTCGTCGTGGACGACGTTGGAGATCATCACGTCGCCGACCTCGGCGTTGAGCGTCGCCGCCTTGCCGAGCACGTAGACGCCGGCCAGCGTGTCGGTGGACTCGCCGATCTCGCGCAGGATGTTGGAGGCGCCGACTCCGAGCGGGTAGTCGATGTTGACGATCACCGCGTCGGCGTCGGCCAGCCGCCCGCCGTCGACGTCCGCCAGCCGCGGGTCGAGCGCCGCCGGGTCCAGCAGGCGCGGGTCGATCACCTGCGCCGACACGCGCACCGCCGTCGAGCTGGGGATGTGCGTGACGCCCAGCGACCGCTCGCGCTCGCGCCGCTCGTCCCACACCGGGCCCGTCTCGGGGTGGGCCTCGTAGAACAGGCGCGCGCAGAAGTACAGGAAGTTGTCGTAGGAGCCGCGCGTGGTGCCGTCGAGCAGCTTGTCGTGCTCGTCGCGCAGGTCGCGCGGCCCGTGCTCGCGCAGCCAGGCGACGATCGCGTCCTCGTGCACCCGCGCCGTGCCGGTCACGAGGTTCGCGAGCGAATGCGTGTTGGAGGAGACGATGTACAGCGGCCGCTCGGCGATCCCCCGCTCTCGCAGGCATTCGAGGATGGGCTCCCACCAGCGCCGCGTGATGCGGCCGTAGCCGACCTCGCTGCCTCCGAGCATCCGGATGCGCAGATCCAGCTCGCGGCCGGCGATCTCGTCGAGGAAGGCGCGCAGGTCGCCCCAGGTGTCGGCGAGGCGCTCCCAGTCGTCGTCTGAGCCGCCGAGCGTCTCCGCGCACCAGCCGGGCCGCACCTCGCCGGGCAGGTCGAGCCCCGCGGCGCGCCGGTGCAGCTTGTTCCACTCGATCTGGTAGGCGACGAGCGTGGGGATGAGGTCGTCGAGGTCCGACGACGACGCGATGAGCACGGCGAGCATTCCCTTGCCGTCCCGATGCCAGCGCCGCCGGCGGGCGGGCGCCTCGACGGTCTCCCAGTCGTCGAGCCGGCCGAGGCCGGCGCGGTCGAACGCGACCTCCTCCTGCCCCATGGCGACCAGTCGCGCCCGCCAGACGTCGCGCGGAAGCCGGTGGGTGGCGTAGAGGAACGCGCCGAGGTCGAGGTCGTCGGAGGCCGCCCCGGCGTGCAGGCTCGACCTCATCGCCCGGTGGCTGGGCTCGAGGACGCGCAGCAGCGTCTCGCCGGAGGAGCGCAGCAGCGTCGAGTAGGTGCGGTGGTACAGCTCGACTTCGTCGGAGAGGCGCTCGGCGAGCTCGGCCGGCGAGCGTCGGAGGCGGGGGATCGACATGGCCGATGGCAACGTACCGCTACGGCGCGCGCGTGTTGCCGAACAGGTGCTGGTGCACCCGCATGAGCCCGTCGACGTCGTGCACGTCGCCGCCGAGCTGGGGCACGAGGACGGGAGCGTCGTCCCCCGTCTCCGAGCGCAGCCTCGCCACGCTCGCCGCGTCCCGGTCGGCGAGCAGGCGCGCGTCGCGGTAGGCGGCAGCGACCTTGTCGGCGAGCGCCTCGCCGAGCTCGTCGCGCAGCTCGGCGGCGACCGCCTCCGGCTCGGCGTCGAGGCCGTCTCGCGGCGTCACGCGGTTGACGATCAGCCCGCCGAACGGCATGCCCGCCTCGGCCAGCTTGCCGGCGAAGAAGATCGCCTCCTCGACGGGCTCGCGCTCGGGGGAGGTGACGACGAGGAACGTGGTCGCGGGATCCGCAAGCAGCGCCTTGACGCTGGCGGCGCGCTCGCGGAAGCCGTCGACGAGCCCGCCCAGGGCGCGGAAGAAGACCGAGAGGTCGCGCAGGAGGTCGACGCCGGTCACCCGCTCGAGCACGCCGAACGCGATGCCGGTGCCGCGCCCCATGACCCTGGCGGCCAGGCCGGTGGGAGCGAGGAAGATGCGCAACGCGCGTCCCTCGAAGAAGCTCGTGAGGCGGTCGGGCGCGTCGAGGAAGTCCAGCGCGTTGCGCGACGGCGGGGTGTCGAGGACGAGGACGTCGAAGCGGCCGGAGCGGTCGAGCTCGTAGAGCTTGGCGATCGCCGTGAACTCCTGCGAGCCCGCGACGGCGCTCGACAGCTGCTGGTAGATGCGGTTGCCGAGGATGTCGTCGCGCGAGCGCTCGTCGGGGGAGAGCTGCGCGACGAGGTCGTCGAAGGTGTGCTTCGGGTCGAGCATCATGGCCCACAGCTCGCCGGCGATCTCGATGCCGTGGTCGGTGAACCGCTGCGGGTCGACGAGCCGCGGCTCGTTGTCCAGCGCGTCGAGGCCGAGGGAGTCAGCGAGCCGCTTGGCCGGGTCGATCGTGACCACGGCGACGCGGGCGCCGCGGGCGGCCAGCCCCATCGCGAGCGCCGCCGACGTCGTCGTCTTGCCCACGCCGCCCGAGCCGGCGCAGATGAGGACGCGCCTGCCCGCGATCCGCTCCGCGAGGGTCACCGCACGGCCTCCGCGAGGCGCCGTGTCAGCGCGGGGAGGTCGGGCTCGCCCGGGTGGAAGGGCAGCGTGACGGTCGGCACGCCGACGTGGCGCCGCAGCCGCCGTAGCTGCGCGCGCTGCTCGCGGGCCCGTGCATGCGCGACCAGGGCGGCGCGTACGGCGGGATGGTCGCGCGCCGCCGCGAGCCGGGCCGCCTCCTCCTCGCGGAGCCGGTCGCGGAGCAGGCCGTTGACGACGACGAGCGCCGGGGGGCTGCCGATCTCCTCGCGGACCGCCTCGGTCAGGGCCAGCGTCTCGTTGACGGGCATCTCCTCGGGCGCCGTGACGACGACGACGGCCGTGCGGGACGGATCCGAGAGCATGTCGGCGATCGTGGCGCCCTGGCGGGCGATCGGCCCGACGTGCGCGGCGTCGGCGAACGTCCGCGGCGCCGCCAGGACCGCGACGCCGTGGCCGGTCGCGGGGGCGTCGACGACGACGAGGTCGTACGGGTCGGCGCCGGGCGTGCGGCGCTCGTCCTGGGCCAGCTCCCAGATCTTGCCGGCGGTCAGCAGCTCGCGCATGCCGGGAGTGGCGGCGGCGAGGTAGCCGAACGCGCGGCTGGAGGCGAGCATCTCGGCGAGCGGGCCGGGGAGCTGGTCGCGCAGGTACTCCTCCATCGCTTCCTGGGGGTCGATCGACAGGTGGTCGGCGCCCGCGGCGGTCACGACGTGCGCCACGTCCGTGCGCTGCTGGACCTCCACGACCACGACCCGCTTGCCGGCGGCCGTGCCCAGGGCGCCGAGCGCCGCCGCGACCGTCGACTTGCCGACCCCGCCCTTGCCGGTGACGAAGAGCAGCCGGTGGTCGAGCAGACCTATTCTTCGCCGTCCCAGTAGCCGACCTGCTCGACCAGGAACCGGACGCTGCCGATGCCCCGCACGCTGATCTTGCTCGAGCGCGGGTAGAAGCAGACGTCGCGGGGGTCGTGCTGGCCGTAGGCCAGGAAGCGCAGCCCCTCGGGACCGGCCTCGAAGCTGTGGGCGACGCCGGTGCCCGCCGGACGCGCGACGACGCCCCCGGCCCGGATCGGCTCGCGCTCGTCGCCGAGCAGCAGCGTGCCGGACCCCTCGAGCACGACGAACAGCTCCTCCTCGGCGCTGTGGCAGTGCGGCGGGTGGCCGGCCGCGCCCGGCGCGATCGAGATCTCGGTCAGGCCGCTGCGGACCGCTCCGGCGGCGGCGCCCAGGCGGCGGCGGGCGGTGTCGGTACGGCCGCGACGGACCGACACCGGCTCGACGTCCGCGAGCGCCACGACGTTGGACGGACGTTCCCGGTCGGGCGCCGGAGGCTCGAGCGGCCCGAGCGCGGCCTCGGCCTCGAACGGGCGCGGGCCGTCGAGCGGCAGCCAGCGCTGCCCCGCCCACATCACGTTCGGTCGCGGCAGCCAGACGAGCCTCGTCGTCGCGCCCTCCGAGAACGCCAGCACGTCGAGCGGGCCGCCGAACAGCGTGTGGG
The DNA here is from genome assembly GCA_024710825.1 of Solirubrobacteraceae bacterium. Lineage (GTDB taxonomy): Bacteria > Actinomycetota > Thermoleophilia > Solirubrobacterales > Solirubrobacteraceae > Capillimicrobium. The sequence goes on along the minus strand of JANJUA010000298.1, from coordinate 6,433 downwards.
GGGCGCCGTCGACGCGGTGGACGATGGTGTCGCCGGGGCCGACGGGATGCGTGCGCCCGTCCTGCCACAGCAGGCCCTCGCCCTCCAGCACGAAGAAGATCTCCTCCTCGTCGGCATGGGCGTGCACCGGGGCGTTGCGCGCGCCGGCCGGGATCCGCCATCGGCTGAGGCCGACCGAGGCGCTGCCCGCCGCGGCCCCGAGGCGCTGCCGCGTGCCCCGGATGTCGCCGAACGCCCGCTCGCTGGCCGCGACCTCGTCGAAGTAGATCGTCATGCGGTGAAGGAATAGCGCATGCGCCTGCGAATACCGCGACCGTATGAGTCCATCGCGACGCAATCGGAGCCAGTCGTGAGCTCGAAGGCCAAGGTCATCGCGTTCGCCAACCAGAAGGGCGGCGTCGCCAAGACCACGACCACGTTGAACCTCGCCGCCGCGTTCGCTGAGGAGGGGCACCGCGTGCTGTGCGTCGACATGGACCCTCAGGGCAACCTGACCATGTCGCAGGGCATCGACCCGGACACGCTCGACAGGTCCATGTTCGACGTGCTCGTCCACGACATGTCGATCCGCGAGGTGATCCGCAAGCGCGAGATCGACGTCGCCTGCGCGTCGATCGACCTCGCCGGCGCCGAGATCGCCATGTCCACGAAGATCGGCCGTGAGCGGTCGCTGGAGAAGGCGTTCCGCGCGATCGAGGAGGACTACGACTTCATCTGCATCGACACTCCGCCGTCGCTCGGGCTGCTCACGATCAACGCCCTGACGGCCGCGCACAAGGTGATCGTCCCCGTCCAGTGCGAGTATCTGTCGATGCGGGGCCTGATCCAGCTCCAGAACACCCTGTCGATGATCCGCGAGAACCTCAACCCCGACGTCGACATCGAGGGCATCCTGCCGACCCTCGTCGACTCGCGGACGATCCACGCCAAGGAGGCGATCGAGATCCTCGAGGAGAACTTCGGCGACCGGGTGTTCGCGTCCCGCATCAAGAAGACCGTCCGCTTCGCGGAGGCGCCGGTGCGCGGCATGTCGGTGCTCAAGTACGATCCGGACGGCATGGCGGCCCAGTCCTATCGCGAGCTCGCGAAGGAGGTTCTCGGCAATGGGAAGCGGTAAGCGAGCGAGCATGCGGGAAGGCCCGCTGGCGGCGCTCTTCCGGTCGACGTCGGAGGACGCGCCCGAGGAGCGCGAGCAGCCGCGCGTCGAGGAGCCCGTCTTCGCCCCCGAGCGGCGCGAGGTGCCGCATCCGTCGCTGTCGCGCGACGTCCGCGCCGCCGAGCCCGAGCCGGAGCCCCGGATCCCCAGTCCGCAGGAGCGCCTGCGCCACGCGTTCTCCTCCGAGATCCCCGACGACATCCTCGACCGTCCGGAGCCCCCGGCGCGGGTGAGCGATCCCTACGCCCGCGGGCCGGAGCCCGACGACGTCGCGCGGCCGGCCGGCAACGGGCAGCCGGTCCTGCGCGTCGTCGGCGTCGGCGGCGCCGGGGTCAACGCGGTCAACCGGATGGTCGAGGCCGAGGTCGAGGGCGTCGAGTTCATCGCGGTCAACACCGATCTGCAGTCGCTGCAGCAGTCGATCGCCGACATCACGCTCCACATCGGCCCGAACATCACGCGCGGGCTGGGCGCCGGGTCCAACCCGGAGCTCGGCCGTCAGGCCGCGATGGACGAGTACGACCGCATCAAGTCGCTGCTCAAGGGCTCGGACATGGTTTTCATCACCGCGGGGGCCGGGGGCGGCACCGGCACCGGCGCCGCGCCGATCATCGCGCGCATCGCGCGGGAGCTCGGAGCGCTGACCGTCGGGGTCATCACGAAGCCGTTCGGCTTCGAGGGCTCGCGCCGCCGCGAGCAGGCGGACGCCGGCGTCGAGCTGCTCGGCCAGGAGGTCGACACGCTCATCGTCGTGCCGAACAACCGCCTGCTGTCGGTGCTCGACAAGCAGACGTCGATGATGGACGCCTTCCGGGTCGCCGACGACGTGCTGCGTCAGGGCGTCCAGGGCGTGTCGGACCTCGTCACGCTGCCGGGGCTCATCAACCTCGACTTCGCCGACGTGCGCACGATCATGTCCGACGCGGGCCCGGCGCTGCTGGGCATCGGCATGGGCCACGGCGACAAGCGCGCCCTGGACGCGGCCGAGGCCGCCGTCGCGTCCCCGCTGCTGGAGACGTCGATGGAGGGCGCGCGGAAGATCCTGCTCTCGATCACGGGCGGCCAGGATCTCTCGCTGTTCGAGGTCAACGACGCGGCGAAGGCCGTGTCCGCGGCCGCGCACCCCGACGCGAACATCATCTTCGGCGCGATGGTCGACGAGAAGCTCGACGACAACACCGTCTGGGTGACGGTCGTCGCCACCGGCTACGGCGATGCGCCGCGGCGGCCGCGACTCCAGGAGCCCGAGGGCGAGCCGCGCGTCGAGCGCCGCACGCCCGCCGGCGGCGAGCGCCGCGAGCGCGACCAGCGGCCCGGTCGCGCGACCCAGCGCACGGGCCTGGGCGTCACCGAGCTCGACGTTCCGGAGTTCGTTCCCCGCCGCTGAGCCGAGGAGCGCTTCGACCGCTCTGGGCGCCGTCCTCGGCCGCTCGGGCGCCGACGCACGCCACGCTCGCCGCGTCCTGCGCGGCGACGGCGCTCCACGCGTCAGACTTCCCACGATGAGCCACGGAGTCGTCGCGGCCGGCCATCCTGTCACGGCGGAGGCCGGGGCGGCGGTGCTGCGCGCCGGCGGCAACGCGGTCGACGCCGCGGTCGCGGCGATGCTCGCGTCGTGGGCGGCCGAGCCGCTGCTGACCGGCCCGGGAGCCGGGGGCTACATGCTCGTCGCGGGTGCCGGGGAGGCTCCGACGCTGCTGGACTTCTTCGTCGAGGCGCCGGGGCGCGGGCGGGCCGCCGACGCCGCCCCCGCCGAGCTGACGCCCGTCGAGGTGTCCTTCGGCGCCGCCAGCCAGATCTTCAACTGCGGGGCCGCCTCGTGCGGCGCCTACGGAAACCCCGCGGGGGTCTGCGAGGCGGTCGCCCGCTGGGGCACCGTGCCGCTGGCCGAGCTGGCCGCGCCCGCCGCGGCGCTGTCCCGCGAGGGGGTCCGCCTGACCGCCCAGCAGGGGTACGTCTTCGCGCAGCTGTCCGGCATCCTCCGCTCGACGGCGGAGGCGCGCGCCCTGTTCGCTCCCGGCGGGCGGGTCCTGCGCGAGGGTGAGCCGTTCCGCTCCGAGGACCTGGCGGACACGATCGAGCTGCTCGGCGCCGAGGGCGCCGCCCCGTTCTACACGGGCGCGGTGGCCGGGCGGGTCGCCGACTGGCTCGAGGAGCGCGGCGGGCTGCTCACCCGGGCCGACCTGGCCGCGTACCGGGCGGTGGCGCGGGAGCCCGTCGCCGCGAGCTACCGCGGCCGCGAGGTGCTCACCAACCCGCCGCCCAACGCGGGCGGCGTCCTCGTGGCGCTGGCCCTGGCGCTGTTGGATCGCGGGCCGGCGCCGCCGCGGGCCGTCGACCTGGTGGCCGTCATGGAGCGTGTGCAGGCCGAGCGGACCGACGCGTTCGCGGTCGGCCTGGACCGTCCGCGGTTCGCGGAGGAGCTGTTCGCCACCCGGCTGGGCTCGACGACGCACATCTCGGTGATGGACGGCGGCGGGCTGGCGTGCACGGTGACGTGCACGAACGGCGAGGGCTCCGGCCTGGTCGTGCCCGGCACCGGCCTGCACGTCAACAACGTCATGGGCGAGCAGGACCTGAACCCGCTCGGCTTCCACCGCTTCCCGCCGGGGCGGCGGATGCCGTCGATGATGGCGCCGACGGTCGTCATGGGGGAGGGCCGCGTCGAGCTCGTCCTGGGCAGCGCGGGCTCCAACCGCATCCGCTCGGCGATCCTGCAGACGATCGTGGGGGTGGTCGACCGCGGCCTGTCGGCGGGCGAGGCGGTGTGCGCGCCGCGGCTGCACTTCGAGGACGGCGTGGTCTACGCCGAGCCGGGGGTCGACGAGCGGGCCCTGCGCGCGGCCGGTCGCGAGATCGCCCCGTTCCGCGCGCCGAATCTCTTCTTCGGAGGGGTGCAGGCGGTGGAGCGCGATCCCCAGACGGGCCGGCTCACCGGCGCGGGCGACCCGCGCCGCGGCGGCGTCGCCGTGGCGGCCTGACCCCTCGGGGTGCCGCAGGCGCGGCGGCGGGCCCCCGGTCCGCTCAGGCCTCGCCGTCGTAGTAGTCGACGCGGCTCGCGCGCCGGACCATGACGTCGTCGTCGGGGTTGCCCGTCCAGATCCCGACCTTGTCGCTGTCGGGGTAGACCGTCGCCGTCGGGGTCACCACCTCCGACCACAGCAGGACGCGCACCGCGTCGGGGGTGTCGTTGCGCACCTGGTGGGCGCCCTCGGGGCCGCGCGGGAAGAACGCGAGGTCGAGCGGGGCCAGCTCGTCCGTGCCGCCGGGATGGCGGACGGTCGGCCGGCCCGACAGCACCAGCAGCCACTCCTCCTCGCCGTACTCATAGTGGTACGGGCACAGAGCCTCGCCGGGCGGCAGCTCGTAGAGGCTCGTCCCGGTGCGCTGCGCGCCGAGCAGCGGGCCCACCCGGTACATCCCGGCGCGGAAGCCCGCCGGGTCCTCGGGGTCGAACGTCAGCTCCGGCGCGGCGAGGCTGACGCGCCTCACGCCGCCTCCTGCTCCCTGGCGGTGGCGAACAGACGGCGCAGCAGCGCCGGCTCGTGCGCGCCGGAGAGCGCCAGGCGCCCGGCGGCGACGAAGAACGGCACGCCCGTGACGCCGATCTCGCGCGCCGTCTCCAGGTCGGTGGCGACGGCGTCGGCGCCGTCTCCGCGGTCCAACGCATCCGGGTCGAGGTCCGGCACGAGGCGCAGGACGGTGTCGCGATCGCCCACGTCCTCGCCCTCCAGGAAGTGCCCGGCGAACAGCGCCTCGATCGCGGCGTCCTCGTCGGGCGCGAGCTTGATCGCCCGGTGCGCCAGCAGCGTGTTCGGCGCCCGCCGCTGGAGGTCGAAGCGCAGCTCGAGGCCGTCCTGCAGGGCGGCGCCGGCGACGTGCGCCTGAAGCTCGGCGACGCGCTCCGGGCTGCCGAAGCGCCGCTCGAAGTACTCCCGCGCGTCGAGGCCCTCCACGGGGATGTCGGGCTGGAGCTGGAACGCGTGCCAGCGCACCAGCACGCTGCCCTCCGGCTCGTCGGCGAGCGCGGCGGCGAGCCGGCGCTTGCCGATGAAGCACCAGGGACAGACGATGTCGGACCAGACGTCGAGGGTCAGCGCCATCGGCCCGGACGGTAGCGTGCCGCCGATGCGGCTCCGTCTCTGCGGCCTCCTCGCGCTCCTCGTGCTCGCCGGCTGCGGAGGGGACGCGGGCGACCTGCTCGCCGTCGACCGCTCGGGATCCGTCCCGGGCGCGGAGCTCCGGGTGGTGGTCAACGACGGCGGCACCGTGACCTGCGACGACGCCGATGCCGTCCGCCTTCCCGAGGATCTGCTGCTGGAGGCGCGCGACGTCGAGCGCGAGCTCGAGCCCGCCGCCGACGAGGGCCTGATGCTCGCGCCCGAGCCGCAGTCGGTGCTGCGCTACGAGGTCGGGATCCCGACCGGGGACATCGCGTTCGCCGACAACTCGCGCGGCAAGCCCGAGGCGGCAGACCGGCTCGCCCTCCTGGTGCGCCGCATCGCCCGGGACGTCTGCGGCCTGCCGCGGTAGCGCCACCTAGCATCCCGTGGGTGCACCGCCGCGCGTGGATCCTCCTCGGCGTCCTCGCCGCGCTCTGGGGAGCCTCGTACATGTTCATCAAGGTCTCCCTGGAGGACCTCGACCCGATCGCGATCGTCTTCCTCCGCACGCTGCTCGGGACGCTGGTCCTGGCGCCGGTCGCCCTCTCGTCCGCCGTGCTCACGGCGCTGCGTGGGCGCCTGGGCTGGGTCGCGGCGATCGCCGCGGCGCAGATCGCCGTCCCGTTCCTGCTGATCACGATCGGCGAGGAGCGCATCTCCTCGTCGCTGACCGCGATCCTCGTCTCGTCGGCGCCGATCTTCACCGCGCTGCTCGCGGTCCGCTTCGACGCGGCGGAGCGCTCGCGCGGCTGGCGCCTGGTCGGCGTGCTCGCCGGCATCGGCGGCGTCGCGCTCCTGTTCGGATTCGACCTCGCGGGCACCGCGGAGGAGCTGCTCGGGGGGCTCGCCGTGCTGCTGGCCGGGCTCTGCTACGCGGTCGGCGCCCTGCTCGCCAAGCACCGGATGCGCGACGTGCCGCCCGTCGGCGTCGCCGCGTCCACGATGGCCGCGTCGTGCGCCATGCTGCTCCCCCTGCTGCCGTTCGCGCTGCCGGACCATGCGCCCGCGCTCGACACCGTCGGGTCGATGGTCGTGCTCGGCGCCGGCGGGACGGGCCTCGCGTTCCTCATCTTCTACACGCTGATCGCCGACGTCGGGCCGGCGCGGGCGACGC
>JANJUA010000377.1 GCA_024710825.1 Solirubrobacteraceae bacterium | reverse complement strand
GCGCCACCTACGGCGCCAGCCCGGCCGGCACCGCCGCGATCCGCTCCCAGGTCACCAGGCCGGTCTCGGCGGTGACCGCGTCGACGACGTCCCACCGCTCGCGCAGCGCGTCGGCGCGGTCGACCGCGAACGCCACGACCGGGACGCGGCGCCGCAGCGCGAGGAGGCGGTCGCCGTGCGGGGCGTGGTCGCCGTGGTAGCCCCACACGCCGCGCAGCGCCGTCGTCCCGGGCGCGCCCGCCGCGCCCAGCGCCCGCACGAGCGCGACGTGCAGCGGCGCTCCGTCGGCGCTGCGCGAGACCTCCGACGCATATACCGCGATCCGCGCCCACCGGCCGCCGTCGTGGTCGTCGGGCGGTGGCGCCGCCAGCCCCCGCCCGTCGCGCTTGAGCAGCGTCACCCCATCGTCGATCGTCATCCGCGGCCGGGTCAGCATCCCGCCCAGCTCCGCGGCGGCCGCGCGCACCGCCTCGCCGCCCCCGATCGCGTCCACCACGATCGGCACGTCGGCGTTGCGTCCGAGCAGCGCGGCGCGCCGCCGCTCGCCGCGCACGGTCCCGTCGACCCCGAGCAGCACCGTCGCGCCGCTCACCCCGTGCGCGTGCGCCACGTCGACGACCGCCCGCGCCGCCGAGCGCCGGCCCACCCGCTCGCGCCGCCCGACGTGGACCGTCAGCCGCACGTCGCCGGCGAGCGCGCCGGGCGGGCCGTCCACGAGCCGCGTCGCCTCGACCGTGAGCAGGCCGCCGGGCAGGAGCGGCGCGAGCCACGCGGCCAGCGGCTCGATCCGCTCGGGCGCGTCGACCGCGACCGCCGTCAGGGGCAGGTCCTCCGACAGCGTCAGCAGGCTGTCGGTGCGCAACCCTCGGCGCGGACCGAACCCCGACAGCCCGCGCAGGAGCGCGCTCGTCGCCAGCCCGTCCCGGGCGAAGCGGTCGAGCGCGACGTCGGAGAGCGTGCGCCCGTGGACCTGGTCGCGCTCGCCGAAGACCGCGGTGAGCCGCAGCGCGTCGCCGCTCATGCCAGAGCCCGCCCGATCGCCACCGCGGCGAGCCCGAGCCCGACGCTCACGACGACGTTCGCGGCCATCGCCAGGCGCCGTCCGTCCTCGCCGAGCCGGTGCGTCTCGAGCATCCACGTCGAGAACGTCGTGTAGGCGCCGAGCAGCGCGGTGCCGGCGAGCAGCCGCGCGTCGCCGTCGACGTCGGCCCCCGCGAGCGCGCCCAGCGCCAGCGCCCCGGTCAGGTTCACGGCGAGCGTCCCCGCCGGGAACGCGCCCTTCACCCGCCGCGAGACCGCCCCGTCGAGCCCGAACCGCGCCAGCGCCCCGAGCCCGCCCAGCACCGCCACGCCGACCCACAGCGCCACGCTCACGCGATCCCTCCGCGCCTGACGAGCCCGGTGACGAGCCAGACGACGCCGAGCCCCGCCGCGAGGCTGGCGAGCACGTAGCCCGCCGCGAGCGCCACGTGGCCGTCGTCGAGCAGGGACAGCAGCTCGAGCTGGAGCGTCGAGAACGTCGTCAGCGCCCCGCAGAGCCCGGTGCCGAGAAGCGGGCGTCGATAGCGCGACGGCGGCAGCCGCTCGTTGAGCAGCGTCACCACCCAGGCCAGCAGCGCCGCCCCGGCGATGTTCACCGCGAAGGTGGCCCACGGCCATGCCCCCGCGCGGTGGGGAATCGCCTCCGAGAGCGCGGTGCGGGCGAGCGCCCCCAGCGCGCCGCCGGCGAAGATCGCCGCGAGCTCGCGCGGATCGTGCTGCGGTCGCCTCACGCCGGGTAGTGTGGCGCGCATGACCTCGGACCTCGACCGCCTCTCCGTCGACACCATCCGCACGCTGTCCATGGACGGCGTCCAGAAGGCCAACAGCGGCCATCCCGGCCTGCCGATGGGCATGGCGGCGGTCGGCTACCTGCTCTTCACGAAGTACCTGACGCACGACCCCAAGGACCCGTCGTGGCCGGACCGCGACCGCTTCGTGCTCTCCGCCGGCCACGGCTCGATGCTCCTGTACTCGCTGCTGCACCTCTCGGGCTACGACGTGACGATGGACGACCTGAGGTCGTTTCGCCAGTGGGGCTCGCGCACGCCCGGCCATCCCGAGCTCGACAAGGTGCACGCGACCCCCGGCGTGGAGATCACCACGGGGCCGCTGGGGCAGGGCTTCGCCAACGGCGTCGGCATGGCGATGGCCGAGCGCTTCCTGCGCGACAGGTTCGGCACCGACCTCCAGGACCACCACACCTTCGCGATCGTCTCCGACGGCGACATCCAGGAGGGCATCCAGGCGGAGGCCGCGTCGCTCGCCGGCCACCTCAAGCTGGGACGGCTCGTCTACATCTACGACGACAACCACGTCCAGCTCGACGGCCCCACCGCCGAGTCGTTCTCCGAGGACGTCCCGAAGCGCTTCGAGGCCTACGGCTGGCATACGCTCCGCGTCGACGACGCCAACGACCTCGACGCGCTCACCACCGCGATCGACGCCGGGGTCGCCGAGGAGGAGCGCCCGACGCTGATCTCGGTCCGCTCGATCATCGGCTGGCCCTCGCCGAACAAGCAGGGCACGAGCAAGGCGCACGGCTCGCCGCTCGGCGAGGACGAGGTGCGGGCCACCAAGGAGATCATGGGCTGGGACCCCGAGAGGACCTTCTTCGTCCCCGACGGCGTCTACGACCACTTCTCGCAGGTGCAGCGCGGCGGCGCCGCCCACCGCGC
>JANJUA010000372.1 GCA_024710825.1 Solirubrobacteraceae bacterium | reverse complement strand
TTCCACCGCGCGGCGTGGGTCAACCTGCGCCACGCGACCGCGACGATGGACACGCTGGTCTCGGTCGGCACGCTCGCCGCGCTCGGGTGGTCGCTGTACGCGCTGGTCCTCGGCGACGCCGGCAGCCCGGACATGCGCATGCGCTTCGACCTGATCCCCGACAGCGCGGGCGGCACCCACGAGGTGTACCTCGAGGTCGCCGCGGCGGTGACGGTCTTCCTGCTGGCCGGCCGGTACTTCGAGGCGCGCGCCAAGCGCCGGGCCGGCGCCGCGCTCACCGCGCTGCTCGAGCTCGGCGCGAAGGACGTCGCGCTGCTCGACGCGGACGGGACCGAGCGCCGCGTTCCCGTCGAGCGGCTGAAGGTCGGCGATCGCTTCGTCGTGCGCCCCGGCGAGAAGGTCGCCACCGACGGAGTCGTCGAGGAGGGCGAGTCCGCCGTGGACCAGTCGCTGCTCACCGGCGAGTCGGTCCCGGTCGAGAAGCGCCCGGGCGACGAGGTGGCGGGGGCGACGGTCAACGCCGGCGGCCGTCTGGTCGTCCGGGCCACGAAGGTCGGCGCCGAGACCGCGCTGGCGCAGATCGCCCGCCTCGTCACCGCGGCCCAGTCGGGCAAGGCGCCGGTGCAGCGGCTCGCCGACCGCGTGTCGGGCGTCTTCGTGCCCGTGGTGCTCGCGATCGCCGTCGGCACGCTCGGCTTCTGGATCGGCGCGGGCGAGGATCTCACGTTCGCGTTCACCGCCGCCGTCGCGGTGCTCATCATCGCCTGCCCGTGCGCGCTCGGCCTGGCGACGCCGACCGCGCTGCTGGTCGGCACCGGCCGCGGCGCGCAGCTCGGGCTGCTCATCAAGGGACCCGAGGTGCTCGAGTCCACCCGGCACGTCGACACGATCGTGCTCGACAAGACCGGCACCGTCACCAGCGGCCGGATGGCGCTGGCCGAGGTGGCGACCGCGCCCGGCACCACTCGGGACGAGGCCCTGCGCCTGGCGGGCGCGCTCGAGGACGCCTCCGAGCACCCGATCGCCCGCGCGATCGCGAAGGCCGCCCGCGACGAGCTCGGCACGCTGCCGGTGGCGGAGTCCTTCGCCAACCGCGAGGGCCTCGGCGTGGAGGGCGTCGTCGACGGCCACGGCGTGCAGGTCGGGCGCGTGTCGCTCATGGCCGACTGGAGCCTCAGGGTCCCCGCAGAGCTGCAGGCGGCGCTCGACGCCGCGGAGCAGGCCGGCCGCACCGCGGTCGTCGCCGCCTGGGACGGCGCCGCGCGCGCTGTGCTCGTCGTCGCCGACACGATCAAGCCGACGAGCGCAGAGGCCGTCGCCCGGCTCCGGTCGCTCGGCCTGCGCCCGGTGCTGCTCACCGGCGACAACGCGCGTACCGCCCACGCGGTCGCGGCCGAGGTCGGCATCGACGAGGTGATCGCGGAGGTGCTGCCGAGCGAGAAGGCGGCCGTGGTCCGCCGCCTCCAGGCCGAAGGTCGCGTGGTGGCGATGGCGGGTGACGGCGTCAACGACGCGCCCGCGCTCGCCCAGGCCGACCTCGGCCTTGCGGTCGGGACCGGGACCGACGTGGCGATCGAGGCCTCCGACCTGACCCTGGTCAGCGGCGACCTGCGCGCGGCGGCCGACGCCATCCGCCTCTCGCGCGCGACCCTGCGCACGATCCGCCAGAACCTCGCCTGGGCATTCGGCTATAACGTCGCCGCGCTGCCGCTCGCCGCCGCCGGTCTGCTCAACCCGCTGGTCGCCGGTCTGGCGATGGCCCTCTCCAGCGTCTCGGTCGTGGCGAACGCGCTGCGGCTGCGGCGGTTCCGCGCGGGCGCGTGAGAAGCGTCTCGCGGGGTAGAGCGCCTGCGATCCGTCGTTCCACGACAGGAGGAGCACAGATGGCAGGGCAGGAGAGCGGACAGGTCACCGGCACGCCGGACAAGGACTACGACATCATCTGGTTCACCGAGCAGTGCCTGAGCAACGTGCTGCGGCTGGAGACCTACGTCCAGGACGCCGAGCGCGCCGGCGACTCGGAGCTCGCCGACTTCTTCCGCCGCGCCCAGGGCGAGAGCCGCAAGGGCGGCGAGCAGGGCAAGCAGCTGCTCGCCAAGCGGCTGGCCGGCTAGCGCCTCCGCGCCGAGTCGCGGCACGGGCCGCCGCGGCTCGGCGAGCGTCGGCCCGAGGAGATAGCTTCTCCTCAGCGCCCCCATGACCGAGTTCCCCAACCCCAAGTTCGAGGTCGTCGAGCAGACCGTCGACGACCAGACGGTCGTCCTCGCCGCCAGCGGCGAGATCCACGTGTCCACCGCGCCGGACCTGGCGGAGCGCCTCCACCGCTCGATCGCCGAGGGCCGCACGCGGCTCGTCCTCGACTTCACCGGCGTCGAGTTCATCGACTCCACCGGGCTGAGCGTGCTGCTCAACGCGCTGCGCCGGCTGACGCGGAGCCAGGGCACGCTGGCGCTCGTCTGCACGAACCCGACCGTGCTGCGGCTGTTCGAGATCACGCGGCTCGACTCGACGTTCGACATCGTCGCCACGCGCGACGAGGCGCTCCGGCACGTCGCCGCGGTGTAGCCGGGGCGCGATCGGCGGCTACGCCGACAGGGTCTTCGGCGCGCCGAACGCCACCAGGCAGTCCGGCAGCTCGACGCTGCCGTCGTCGCGCTGGCCGTTCTCCAGCAGCGCGATGATCGTGCGGCCGACCGCGACCGCGGTGCCGTTCAGCGTGTGCAGCGTGACGGGCCTGCCGCCGCCCTCGGGCCGCACGCGGATCTCCAGGCGCCGCGCCTGGAAGTCCGTGGTGTTCGAGCACGACGTCAGCTCGCGGTAGGCGCCCTGGCCGGGCAGCCACGCCTCCAGGTCGAACTTCCGCACGGCGCTCGAGCCGAGGTCGTCGACGGCGATGTCCACCACCCGGTACGGGATGCCGAGCTCGCCAAGCAGCTCCTCCTCGATCACCAGCAGGCGCTCGTGCTCGGCGAGGCTCTCCTCCGGCGCCACGAACGAGAACATCTCGACCTTGTCGAACTGGTGCACGCGGAAGATGCCGCGCGTGTCGCGGCCCGCGGCGCCCGCCTCGCGCCGGAAGCAGGAAGAGAAGCCCGCGTAGCGCACGGGCAGCGCCGCGGCGTCGATGATCTCGCCGCCGTGCAGCGAGGCCAACGGCACCTCGCTGGTGCCCGCGAGGTAGAGCGGATCGTCGGCGAGGCGGTAGATCTGCTGCTCGGTGTCGGGCAGGAAGCCGGTGCCGAACAGCGCCTCCTCGCGCACGAGGACCGGCGGGACGACGGGCTCGTGCCCCTTGGCGCGCAGGCGCTCGATCGCCCAGCGCACGAGCGCCAGCTCCAGCAGCACGAGGTCGCCCTTCAGGTAGGCGAAGCGCGAGCCGGCCACGCGCGCACCGGCCTCCATGTCGATCATCGCCCCGGCCAGCTCGAGGTGGTCGCGGCCGGTCGCGCTCGCGTCGCCCACCTCCCGCAGCACCGTGTCCTCGGGCGGGGCATCCGCCTGCGGCGGGTTCGGCAGCGCGGCCATCGCGGCGTGCAGCCGCTCGTCGACCTCGCCCAGCTCGCCGCTCAGCTCCTTCTCGCGGCCGCCGACCTCACGCATCGCGGCGATCGCCCCGGCCGCGTCCTCGCCCGCGCGCTTGGCGGCCGCGATCGCCTCGGAGGCCTCGTTCTTGCGGGCGCGCAGCGCCTCTAGCTCCGGCAGCAGCTCCCGCCGCCGCGCGTCGAGCGCCAGCACCTCGTCGACGCGCTCGTCAGAGCCGTCGGCGCGACGCGCGAGCGCCGCCCGGACGGTGTCGGGCTCCGCACGCAGGCGCCGCAGGTCCAGCATCTAGTCGCCGGTGTTCTGCTGCTCCTGCTGCTCGGAGGCAGCCTTGGAGCCCGAGTACTTCGCGACGAACTCGGCGACCGCGTCGGCCTCCTCGCCGGTGACGATGTTCTGGGGCATGATCGCGCCCGAGAACCCGCCGTTGCGGATCGCGTAGAGCACCTGGTCGACCTCGACCTTGCGCTGGTCGAGGTTCGGCCCGTCCGTGTGCTCGACGTTGTGGACGCTCTCGGCGGAGCCCTCCGAGGCGGCGGCGGCCAGCGTGTGGCAACCCGAGCAGCGCTCGTAGAAGAGCTGCGCGCCCTGCTTGACGGCGGGCGGCTCGTCGGCGGCCACCTCGATCTCCTGCGAGCCGCACGCGCCGAGCGCGCCGGCGGCGCACAGAGCGGCGAGGGCGGTGGTGATCTTGAGGGTCAGCGACTTTGCCATGCGGGCGCCGATCATACGTAACTGGCCTTCCGGCGAGCGGTGCGGTGCGGTTAGCCGCACCTCGAGACGCCTGGTTGCCTCAGCGCGACGGCCGCGCGGCGGGCGTAGCGTCGCCTTCGCATGGTGCCCCGCCTCGCCGCCGCTGACCTCGCCCTCTCCTCCCCGTCACGGAACCGGGGTCGGGCCCATGCCGCCTCGGAACGCCGGCCGCCGCGGCCTCTCCTCCTCGCGGCGGCCGGCGCCGTGGCCCTCGCGGCGCTCGTGCTGCTCGCCGACCGGCCGGTGGCCGCGCTCACCGACGCCCTGCGCCCGATCGCCTCGGCCGACCCCGCCTGGGTCGCCGCCGCGCTCGGCTTCGAGACCGCCTCGTTCGCCGGCTACGTCGCGCTGCTGTGGCTCGTCGCCGGCCGCGCCGCACCGCGCTTCGACCTGCGCACCAGCTACCAGGTGACGCTCGCGGGGGCGGCCGCCACGCGGCTGCTGCCCACCGGCGGGATGGGCGGCGCCGCCCTGGCGCTGTGGACCCTCGGGCACGCCGGGCGCAGCGGCCGCGACGGCGTCCGCACGCTGCTCACCTTCCTCGTCCTCCTCTACGCGGTGTTCTTCGCCGCCATCGCCGTCGCCGGCGGCGCGATCGTCGCCGGCGGCGGGGATGGCGGCACCTCGCTCGCCGCGCTGCCCGCCGCGGGCGGCGCGACCGTCATCGTCGTGGCGCTGTGGCTGGGACTGCGCCGCCGGCACCCGCCA
>JANJUA010000336.1 GCA_024710825.1 Solirubrobacteraceae bacterium | reverse complement strand
GCCTCCTCCTCGTCGCCCGGCTTGCCGTATATGACGCCGTCGAGCGTGACGAGCGTGTCGACGGCGAGCACGTGCTCGCCGTCGACACGCTCGTCACGCTCGACGGCGTCATATACGGCAAGCCGGGCGACGAGGAGGAGGCGCGCGCGACCCTCCGGCGGCTCTCCGGCGCCACCCACCACGTCGTCGGCGGCCTCGTGCTCGACGACCGCGCCACGGTCGCCGTGACCGCGGTGACCTTCCGCGAGCTCGACGACGGCCTGCTCGACCGGTACCTGGCCACGGGCGAGTGGCGCGACCGGGCCGGCGGCTACGCCATCCAGGGCCGTGGCGCCGCCCTCGTGCGGGCCATCTCCGGCGACTACTCCAACGTGGTCGGCCTCCCGGTCGCGGCCCTCTTCGACCTTATGGAATCCAGCGCTTTTCGCGGCTGAGCGCGCCTCCTCCTCCGCTACACTGCCCCCGGACGCGGCCCCTTCGTGGCCGCCGATCCAGCGCCGCGTCCGCACCCTCCATTCATGGGCTTCTTCAGCTACCTCACCGGCTTCGGTGGCCGCGACATGGCGGTCGACCTCGGCACGGCAAACACGCTTGTCTATGTCCGTGGCCGAGGCATCGTCCTGTCCGAGCCCAGCGTGGTGGCGATCGACCAGCGGACGGGCGAGGTCCACGCCGTCGGCATCGAGGCCAAGCGCATGCTCGGCCGCACCCCCGGCACGATCTCGGCGATCCGGCCGCTGAAGGACGGCGTCATCGCCGACTTCGACGTCACCGAGGAGATGCTGCGCCACTTCATCCAGAAGGTGCACCAGAACCGTTGGGCGCACCCCCGGGTCGTCGTCTGCGTTCCCTCCGGTGTGACCGGTGTCGAGAAGCGCGCGGTGGAGGAGGCCTGCCTGTCGGCCGGCGCCCGCACCGCCTACCTCATCGAAGAGCCCATGGCGGCCGCGATCGGGGCCGGCCTGCCGGTCGGCGAGCCGACCGGCTCGATGGTCGTCGACATCGGCGGCGGCACGAGCGAGGTCGCCGTCATCTCGCTCGGCGGCATCGTGGTCTCGAAGTCGATCCGCATCGGCGGCGACGAGCTCGACGAGTCGATCATCAACTACGCCAAGCGCGAGTACAAGCTGCTCATCGGGCAGCAGACGGCCGAGGAGCTCAAGCTCGAGATCGGCTCCGCCTACCCGATGGAGGAGGAGGTCCAGGCGGAGATCCGCGGCCGCGACATGGTCTCGGGCCTCCCGAAGACCGTCGTGCTGACCAGCGAGGAGATCCGTCAGGCGCTCGAGGAGCCGCTCTCGCAGATCATCGAGGCCGTCAAGGAGACGCTGGACAGGACCCCGCCGGAGCTCGCATCCGACATCATGGATCGCGGCATCATGCTGGCCGGCGGCGGCTCGCTCCTGCAGGGGCTGGACGACCGGCTGCGTGAGGAGACGCAGATGCCGGCGCACCTGGCCGAATCCCCGCTGACGTGCGTGGCGGTGGGCTCCGGCCGGTCGCTGGAGGAGTTCGAGGTCATCCACCGCGCCAACAAGAATTCCCGCAACCGCCGCAGGCGCCCGTGAGGACGGTGCTCGCCGTGGCCGGTTCGACCACCCACGTGGAGATGCTTTCGTCGTGTACGACAAGACGGTGCGCCGGCGCCGGGCGGTCCTGGGGCTGCTCGTCGCCTGCTCCCTGATCCTCCTCACCGCGTACTTCGGCGAATCCGCCGGCAGCCCCCTCCACAGCGTGCAGCGGGGCTTCCTCGAGGTGGTCTCGCCGATCCAGGACGGCGCGAGCCGCGCGCTGAAGCCGGTTCGCGACCTCTTCGGCTGGTTCGGCGACACGATGGACGCCAAGGACGAGCGCGACGAGCTGCGCGAGCAGCTCGAGGAGGCCCGTGCCGAGGCGATCGCCAATGCGGCGGCCGCGCGCGAGGTCCAGGAGCTCCAGAAGCTGCTCGGGCTCGACCGCGCGCTCGGGCTCGACGAGATGAGCCCGGTCTCCGCGCGCGTCATAACCCGCTCCCCGACGCTCTGGTACTCGCAGGTCACGATCAACAAGGGCTCGAGCGACGGCCTGGCGGTCGACCAGCCCGCGATCAACGGCGACGGCCTCGTCGGCACCGTGACGTCGGTGTCGGGCAGCTCGGCGATCGTCACGCTCATCACCGACCACACCAGCGGCGTCTCCGCCAAGGTGGCCGAGACCGGGGTGGAGGGCATCGTCCAGCCGGCGGTCGGCAAGCCCGACGACCTGCTGCTCGAGTTCATCCGCCGGGGCGACCGCATCGAGAAGGGCCAGAAGGTCATCACCGCCGGCTCGCGCTCCTCGCGCTACGAGTCGCTGTTCCCGCCCGGGATCCCGGTGGGGCAGGTGACGAAGGTCGACGACACGGAGCTCGACGTCTACCAGCGGGTCCACGTGCGCCCGTTCGCGCAGCTGCGGCGGCTCGACGTCGTGCAGGTGCTCACCGCCCCGCACGGAGGCGCGACGTGAGCGGCTCGGTCAGCGCGGCGCTGGTCGTCCGCGTGGCGGCGCTGGCGCTCGCGGCGACGCTGCTGGAGATCGTCGCGGTGTCGCAGATCTCGGTCTTCGGGGTCAGCGCCGACCTGACCCCGCTGATGGTGATGTCGATCGGCCTGCTGATCGGCTCGGTCGGCGGCGCGGTCACCGGCTTCTCCGTCGGGCTCTTCCTCGACCTGGCGCTCGTGCAGACGCTCGGCGTGAACTCGCTGATCTTCACGCTGGTCGGCTACGGCGCGGGGCGCCTGCGCGAGCTGCGCGACCCGCAGGGGGCGATCGTGCCCGTCGCGGCGGGGGCGGCGGCGACCGCCATCGCCACGATCGGCTACTCCTTGGTGCAGTTCCTGCTCGGCGTGGACGCGCCGGTCAGCCTGCTGCTGTTCCGCGAGATCGTGACGACCGTCGTCATCAACACCGTCATCGCCCTCCCGGTCTTCGCCGTCGCCCGGCGCTGGCTGCAGCCCGTCATGCCCGACGACCCGCGCCGCCGCCGGCGCCGGGCCTACACGACCGGCGGCCTGTCGCCGCTGTCGCGCGCGTGATGGAGATCGGGGGACCCGGCAACGACGGTCGCCGCCCGGCGATCACGCCGCAGCTCGCGCTGCGCGTGGCGATCTTCGGCGGCGTCGCCCTGGTGCTCTTCGCGATCGTCTTCTTCCGCCTCTGGTACCTGCAGGTGCTCAGCGGCGACGAGTACGTCTCCCAGGCCAACGACAACCGCGTCCGCGAGGTGCGCATCCAGGCGCCGCGGGGCGACATCGTCGACCGCGAGGGCCGCGTGCTCGTCACCAACCGGCAGGCGACGGTCGTGCAGGTCGTCCCGGGCGAGCTGCCCTCCGACCACGCCGAGCGCAAGGCGCTGTACGCCCGCCTGGCGCAGGTGCTGCGGATGAAGCCGCAGACGGTCCAGCGGATCGTCGTCGAGCAGCGTGCGCTGCTGCCCTACGCGAACGTCACGATCAAGACCGACGCGCCGCGCTCGGTCCTCAACTACCTCCAGGAGCGCAAGCGCGACTTCCCCGGCGTCGCGGTGACCGACAAGTACCTGCGCCGCTATCCGCACGAAGAGCTCGCCGCCCAGCTCATCGGCACCGTGGGCGAGATCAGCCCGGAGGAGCTCGAGCGCAAGCGCTACAAGGGCGTCAAGCAGGGCACGGTCATCGGCAAGGGCGGCATCGAGTGGCAGTACGACCGGTACCTGCGCGGCCGCGACGGCGCCCAGCTGCTCCAGGTCGACTCGATGGGCGGCTACAAGGGGGAGCTGCGCCGGCGCCAGCCGGTGCCGGGCCAGCAGCTCAAGCTGTCGCTCGACCTGTCGCTGCAGGAGGTCGGCCAGCAGGCGATCGCCACCGCGGGCGGAGGCCGCCCGGGCGCGTTCGTCGCCATGGACCCGCGCAACGGCGAGGTCATGGCGATGGGCTCCTACCCGAGCTTCGACCCGGCGCTGTTCGCCAAGCCGATCTCACAGGAGACCTACGAGGAGCTGCAGTCCGAGGAGAACGGCGCGCCGCTCTACAACCGGGCGATCGCCGGCCTGTATCCGACCGGCTCGACGTTCAAGCCGATCACCGCGCTCGCCGCGCTCGACGCGGGGATCATCACCCCGTCGACGCCGATCGACGACCCCGGCTGCCTGACGGTCGGCACCACCGAGTTCTGCTCGCCGGGGGACGTGGGACACGGCACGGTCGCGCTGCCGCAGGCGCTGAAGGTCTCCTCCGACGTCTACTTCTACGTCCTCGGGCGCGATCTCAACCCCGTCGACGGCCAGCCGCTTCAGAAGATGGCCAAGCGGCTCGGTGTTGGGGTGCAGACGGGAATCGACCTCCCCGGCGAGGTCGACGGGCTCGTGCCCGACCGCGAGTGGCGAGAGGAGGTCGGTCGCGAGGAGGCGCGCTGCCGCAAGCGCGAGAAGGTGTCGAGCTGCGGGATCTCCGACATGCGCCCGTGGTCCACCGGCGACAACGTCAACCTCTCCGTCGGCCAGGGCGACCTCCAGGCGACGCCGCTGCAGATGGCCGTCGCCTACGCGACGATCGCCAACGACGGCAAGGTGGTGCGCCCGCATCTCGGGCTCGACGTGGAGGACGCCCAGGGCCGGCTGGTGCAGGAGATCGAGCCGCCCGCTGCGCGGAGCGTCGAGATCGCCGACAGCGCCCGCGACGCGATCCTGCAGGGCCTGCACGCCTCGGCGAGCGAGCCGGGCGGCACGTCCGCCGACGTCTTCGCCGGCTGGCCGCAGGACCGCTACCCGGTCTACGGCAAGACCGGCACCGCCGAGCGCGGCGGCGGCCGCCCGGACCAGTCGTGGTACGTGGCGTTCGTCAACGACCCGGCCCGTCCGCTCGTCGTCGCCGTGACGATCGAGGGCGGCGGCTGGGGCGCCACGTCCGCGGCCCCGGCGGCCCGTCAGATCCTGTCGCAGTGGTTCCTCGGCCGGCGCGGTCAGTTCGTCCGCGGGGAGTCGCACACCCAGTGAGCACGGCGACCCGCATCCACGACGCGCAGGCCGATCCGGCGGCCCAGGGCCGGCCGACCGTCAGCGGCCTGACGCTGCGGCTGCCGTTCGACCCGCTGCTGCTGCTCGCGACGCTCGGGCTGCTGGCCTGCTCGCTCGTCACGCTCGCGGGCGCGACGAAGGAGGACATCCCCGGCTCGCCGGACTACTTCGTCAACCGGCAGGCGATCTTCGCGGGCGTCGGCCTGCTGCTCATGGTCGTCGTCGCCCGGGTCGACTACTCCCGCCTGCGGGAGCTGACCTGGGGCCTGTACGCGTTCCTGCTGCTGTCGATCCTGGCGGTGTTCGCCCTCGGCAGCTCGACGCGCGGCGCCACCCTCGCGATCGTCCTGCCGGGCTTCTCGCTGCAGACCTCCGAGCTCGGCAAGGTGCTGCTCGTCCTCGTGCTGGCGGGCTTCCTCGTCGATCGCGCCCGCCGGATCGCCGACCGCGACACCACGGCGCGGGCGATGCTGCTCGCGCTGGTCCCCACCTTCCTCGTCGTCGCCCAGCCGGATCTCGGCTCGGGCCTCGTCTATCTCGTCATCGCGCTCGCCATGCTCTACGTGGCGGGCACCCCGTGGCGGCACTTCGCCGGGCTGTTCGCCCTGGGCGCGGTCGCCGTCACCATCGCGCTGGTGGCCGCTCCGGCGGTCGGCGTCACGGTCCTCAAGCCGTACCAGCTCGACCGCCTGACATCGTTCGTCTCTCCCAACGAGAGCCCGGGCGACGAGGGCTACCAGCAGATCCAGTCGAAGATCGCCATCGGCGCGGGCCAGAAGACCGGCCGCGGCGATCAGGCGACCCAGACGAAGCTGAACTTCCTTCCCGAGCACCACACCGACTTCATCTTCGCGGTGGTGGGGGAGCGCTACGGCTTCGTCGGCGCGGCGCTCGTGCTGTCGCTCTACGCGCTGCTCATATGGAGGTCGCTGCGCATCCTGACCATCGCGAAGAACCTGTTCGGCGCGCTCGTCGCCGGCGGCATCCTCGCGATGCTGATGTTCGAAGTCTTCCTCAACGTCGGCATGAACCTCGGGATCATGCCCATCACCGGCATCACCCTGCCGCTGCTCAGCTACGGCGGCTCGTCGGTGATCTCCACACTCCTGGCGCTCGGCCTCCTGCAGTCGATCTACGTGCAGGGCCGCATGGCCGGCGCCCACAAAGCAAGGACCGTCCTGTGAAGAAGCAAGTGCTCGTGAGCGTCGACCGCGGCGAGACCCGCGTCGCGCTGCTGGAGAAGGGCAAGGGCAAGCGGACCTACCGCGTCGCCGAGCTCTACCTCGAGCGGCGGGGCAACCGCTCCATCGTCGGCAACGTCTACAAGGGCAAGGTCGACAACGTCCTGCCCGGCCTGGAGGCCGCGTTCGTCGACATCGGCCTCGACAAGAACGGCTTCCTGCACGTCGACGAGATCGTGCTGCCGGGCGTCGAGACGCCGCGCCGCGGGCGCGGCTCCGGCGAGGGCAAGAAGATCAGCGACCTGCTCAAGCCCGGCCAGGAGGTGCTGGTCCAGGTCGTCAAGGACCCGCTGAAGACGAAGGGCGCGCGCCTGTCGATGGAGCTCACCATCGCCGGCCGCTACATGGTCTACGCCCCGACGGGCGAGGGCATCGGCGTCTCCCGGCGCCTCGACGACAAGGAGCGCGACCGGCTGCGCAGGGAGAGCAAGGGGCTCGACCTGCACGGCGGCGGCGCGATCATCCGCACGGCCGCCGCGGGCGCCAAGCGCGAGGACTTCGAGCGGGAGCTGCAGTACCTGTTCAAGCTCCACCAGGTGCTCGAGAAGCGCGCCGAGGAGGGCGTCGCGCCGTCGATGGTCTTCCAGGAGGCCGACCTCTCCGTCCGCGTGGTGCGCGACATCTTCTCCGCCGACTTCGAGAAGGCGATCGTCGACGATCCCAAGCAGCACCGCCGGCTCGTCTCGTTCTTCGAGCGCACCGGGCCGGAGCTGGTCGAGCGCCTCGAGCTCTACCAGGGCGACAAGCCGCTCTTCGAGGCGCACGGCGTCGACGAGGTGCTCGCCGGGACGCTGTCGCGGCGGGTGGACCTGCCGAGCGGCGGCTACCTGATGATCGACTACGCCGAGGCGCTGACGGTCATCGACGTCAACTCGGGCTCGTTCGTCGGCCGCGGCAAGCAGGCCCGACTCGAGGACACGATCACGAAGACGAACATCGAGGCGGCGGTCGAGGTCGTCAACCAGCTCCGGCTGCGCGACATCGGCGGCATCATCGTCATCGACTTCATCGACATGGCCCGGGCGCGCAACTCGCGCGAGGTCATGAAGACGCTGCGCGCCGCGCTCGACGAGGATCGCACCAAGACCTTCACCGCGGAGATCTCCAAGCTCGGCCTGGTCGAGATGACCCGCCAGAACGTGACGGAGGGCGTGCGGGAGATCATGACCCGCGCGTGCCCGACGTGCGACGGCGAGGGCGTCATCAAGTCCGAGGAGACGATCGCCATCGAGGTGGAGCGGAAGCTGCGCGACGCGGTCGGCGACGAGCCCGCCTACCTCGTGCGGCTCAACCCGCGCGTAACCGCCCAGTTCACCGGCAACGGCGGCGCCGCGCTGCGCGCCCTGGAGGCGGCGACCGGCAAGCTCTTCTACTTCGAGGGCTCCGAGGGACTGCCGCTCGACCACATGGCGATCACCGGCAGGGGGAGCCAGGACGACATCGCCGAGCAGGCGGTGCCGTTCTCGGCGGGCGACGAGGTGCTCGTGCACATCGTCGAGCCGCACATGTACAACGTCGACGACGCGGTCGCGAAGATCGACTCGTATCTCATCTCGGTGAACGGCGGCTTCCCGTACGTGGGCCAGAAGCGGCTCGTGCGCATCGAGGACGTGGGGCGCACCGCCGCGGTGGCCACGCTGCTGGACGCCGACGAGGACGGCGAGGACGACGCGCTAGACTCGTCGCCCAGGCGCCGGGGCCGCAGAGGCGGACGGCGCCGTTCCCGTGCCAATGCCGAGCCGTCGGCCGCGACCGAGTAGACCACATGTACGCAGTCATCAAAACCGGAGGCAAGCAGTACCGCGTCGAGCAGGGGCAGTACCTGCTCGTCGAGAAGCTGCCCGCCGACGAGGGCGCCACCGTCGACCTGGAGCCGATCCTGTTCGCGGACTCCGACTCGGTGTTCGACGCGGAGGGCCTCAAGAAGGTCAAGGTGTCGGCGAAGGTCCTGGGCCACGAGAAGGGCGACAAGATCCGCGTCTTCAAGTTCAAGCCCAAGCGCGGCTACAAGCGCACGGCCGGGCACCGGCAGAACCTGACCCGCATCGAGATCACGGAGATCAGCAATGGCGCATAAGAAGGGCCTCGGCTCCTCGCGCAACGGCCGCGACTCGAACGCCCAGCGCCTCGGCGTGAAGGTGTTCGGCGGGCAGGCCGTCACGGGCGGCGAGATCATCGTGCGCCAGCGCGGCACCCGCTTCAAGCCCGGCGAGGGCGTCGGGATCGGCAAGGACGACACGCTCTACGCGCGCGCCGCCGGCACCGTGCAGTTCACGACCGGCCGCCGCGGCCGGGTCGTGTCGGTCACCGAGGACTGAGCCGAGGAGACGCCGGAGGCGGCCGCGTTGCCGTCGCGGCGCCTCTGAGCCGCGCCGCCGAGGGCGGGCCCCGCGAGATCGGGCCTTCCATCGGCGCGCTCGCGGCGTCATGCTGGACGCATGGCCGGTGACGACGAGGTCGACCGGGGACGGGAGGCCGCCAAACGCGAGCGCAGGGTCGTCGACGACGAGCCGGACGAGCCGCGCGAGCGGCCTCCGGAGGAGGTCGTCCGCGAGCAGCTGCGCCGCCACGACGAGAAGCTGGGGCCGGGCAGCGACGGGTAGGCTGCGGCGATGAGCCCGCGCACCGTCGCCCGCACGCTCGCCGTCGGCCGCATCGCCATCGGCGGGGCCCTGCTCGTCGCGCCGCGGGCCTTCGGGCGCAGGTGGATCGGGGATGCGGCCGAGCGGCAGGAGACGGCGGTCTTCGCGCGCGCCCTCGGCGTCCGCGATCTCGTCCTGGGCCTCGTCGCCCTCCACACGGTCGACCATCGCGAGGTCGGCCCGCGCTGGCAGCGCACGCTCGCCGCCTGCGACCTCGTGGACCTGGGCGCGACGGTCGTCGCGCGCGGCTCGCTCCCTCCGAGCGCCGTCGCCGGCACCGCCGTGATCGCCGGCGGCGCCGTGGCCGGCGAGCTGTGGGCGGCCGGGCGGCTGCAGCCGTAGCCGCGGCCTCCGCTGCCGAGTGCCGGCGACCGCCGCCGCGGCCCGGCTCGGGTCAGGTGCGCGGCGCGTAGCGGTGGTGCAGGTCCAGCGAGTTGCCGTCGGGGTCGGTGAAGAGCGCCTGGTGGCAGACGCCGCTGTCGATGATGTCGCCCTGGAACGTGACGCCGCGCGCCTCGAGCGCCGCCCGTGCCTGCGCGACGTCGTCGACGCGCAGCGCGATCGGCACCTTGTTCGGGGAGAACTCGATCCCGACCATCTCGCAGGCGATGAGCGCGATCGTGACGGTCCCGGTCTCGAGCTCGGCGCCCATCGCCGGCTGGCCCGGCCGCTGCCAGACCGCCGATTCCTCCAGGCCGAGCACGTCGCGGTAGAACGCGCGCGCCGCGTCGAGGTCGCGGGTCGGCACCGACACGAAGTCGACGCCCTGGACGAGTGAGGTGGTCGCCTGGTCGCTCATGGCGCCCAGCCTACGTCCGCTGGGCGGTCGGGCGGATGAGGAGCTGGTTGACGTCCACGTGGGCGGGCTGCTCGATCACCCACAGCACCGCGCGGGCGATGTCGTCGGCGTCGAGCGCCCGGATCGACGGCGGGCTGTCGAAGAACGGGGTGTTCACGGCGCCCGGCTCGATCGACGTCACGCGGATCGCGCCCTCGACCTCCTGACGCAGCGACTCGGCCATCGCCGTGACCGCGTGCTTGGTGGCGCCGTAGAGGTTGCCCGGCAGCACCCGGCGCCCCGCGACTGAGCTCGTGAGCAGCAGGTGCCCGCCTGTCTCCCGCAGCGCCGGCAGCGTCGCCCGGATCGTGTAGGCGGCGCCGAGCACGTTGGTCAGGACCATCTCGCGCCAGAACTCGGGAGTCTCCTCGAGGAAGCCGCGCTTGGCCCCGAAGCCCGCGTTGGCGAAGACGACGTCGAGGCGGCCGAAGCGCTCCAGGGCCGCGGCGACCAGCGCCTCCTGGGCGGCGAAGTCCGTCACGTCGGTGGGGACGGCGAGCGCCCGGTCGGGCCCGCCCAGCTCGACGGCGAGCGCCTCCAGGCGATCGGCGGCGCGCGCGGCCAGCACGACGCGGTGGCCCGCTGCGGCCGCCCGGCGCGCGGTCGCGGCGCCGATGCCGGTCGACGCGCCGGTGATCAGGAAGACGTGCTGCTCGGACAAGGGAGTGCCTCTCTCCGTAGATTCCAGTGGCGCATGCTCTACGACAAGGCTCGCATCTTCGTCCAGGGAGGCCGCGGCGGGGACGGCTCGCACAGCTTCCGGCGCGAGGCGCACGTCCCGCGCGGCGGACCCGACGGCGGCGACGGCGGCCGCGGCGGCGACGTCGTGCTGCGCGTCGACGACTCGCTGCGCGACCTGCAGAGCTTCAAGCGCAAGGCGCACTACAAGGCGCCGCGCGGCACGCACGGCTCCGGGGCCAACCGCCACGGCGCGGACGGGGAGACGCTCGAGATCGCCATCCCGCCCGGCACGGTGGTGACCGCGGAGGACGGGGCGGTGCACGACCTCGTGGAGCCCGGCCAGCGGGTCGTCGTGGCCCGCGGCGGACCGCCGGGGCGCGGCAACAAGCGCTTCGCGACCGCGACCCGTCAGGCGCCGCGCTTCGCCGAGCGCGGCCTCGAAGGGGAGGAGGGCTGGCTGGAGCTGCGGCTGAAGCTGCTCGCCGACGTCGGCCTTGTGGGGCTGCCCAACGCGGGGAAGTCGTCGCTGCTGCGCCGCCTGACGCGCGCGGACCCGAAGGTCGCCGACTACCCGTTCACGACGCTCGAGCCCCACCTGGGCACCATCGAACGCGACGAGCGCCAGCTCGTGCTCGCCGACATACCGGGGCTGATCGAGGGCGCCTCGCAGGGCGCCGGGCTCGGCCACGACTTCCTCGCGCACGTCGAGCGCACGCGGCTGCTCGTCCACGTCCTCGACCTCGCGCCGCTCGACGGCTCGGACCCGGTCGCCAACCACGCCGTCATCGAGGCCGAGATCGCGGCGCACGACGCGCGGCTGGCGACGCTGCCCCGGATCCTCGCGCTGTCGAAGGCCGATCTCGTCCCGCCGCGGGAGGCGCAGGCCGCCGCCGCGGCCTGGCGCGAGCGCCTCGGCGAGGACGTCGTCGTGCTCGTCACATCGAGCGCCACGGGCCTCGGCCTCGACGCGCTCGTCGGCGCGCTGTTCGAGCGCGTGCCGGTCGAGGCTCCGCCGATCGAGGCGGACGGCGAGGCGCTGGCCGAGCACCGCACGTTCCGCCCGGCCGCGAAGCGCGGCTTCCGCGTCGAGCGCCTCGGCGAGGGCAGCTACCAGGTGATCGGCGAGGGCATCGAGCGGCTGCTGGCGCGCTACGACCCCGACAACGAGGAGGCGATGGCCTACCTCGAGCACCGCCTGACCCGCATCGGGGTGATCCGGGCGCTGGAGGCCGAGGGCTTCGAGGCCGGCGACGAGGTCGAGATCGGCGGGATCGTCTTCGAGCTGGACCCGGGCACGTGATCGACGTCGACGCGGCGGCGTTCCTGACGATCACGATCGTCGCGGCGCTGGCCGCCCTGACGGTCGCGCTCGTCGGGCCCCGCATGGCGCTGCCCGTCGTCGTCGTGGAGCTGCTGCTCGGGATCCTCATCGGACCCGACGTCCTCGGCATCACCGAGGTCGACCCGTTCACGATGTTCTTCTCGAACCTCGGGCTCGGCATGCTGTTCTTCTTCGCCGGCTACGAGATCGACTTCCGGCGCGTCCGCGGCGTCCCGCTGCGCCTCGCGATCGTGGGCTGGGCGGTGTCGGTGGCGCTCGCGTATGTCTTCGCCGGGACGCTCGCGGCGATCGGGCTGATCGCGTCGACGGTCTACGTCGCCTCGGCGATGTCGACGACCGCGATCGGCACGCTGCTGCCGATCCTCCGTGACGCGGGCGAGCTCAAGACCCGCTTCGGCACGCTGCTGCTGGCGGCCGGCGCAGTGGGCGAGTTCGGCCCGATCATCGTCTTCACCCTGTTCCTCTCGACCGAGAGCCCGCTGCACGAGGCCGCGCTGCTGGTCGCCTTCATCGTCGTGGCCGTCGGCATCGGCCTCATGGCCGTGCGCGGCGGCGGCCGGGGCTGGGAGACGCTCGAGCGCACGCTGGAGTCGTCCAGCCAGCTCGCGGTCAGGATGGCCGTCGTGCTCGTCTTCGCGCTCGTCGGGCTGGCCGCCGAGCTCGGGCTCGACGTGCTGCTCGGCGGCTTCGTCGCGGGTCTCATCACCCGCTTGGTCATCAAGGAGCGCGACGTCGAGGCGCTCGAGAGCAAGCTGACGGCGGTCGGCTACGGCTTCTTCATCCCGTTCTTCTTCATCGTCAGCGGCATGAAGTTCGACCTGAAGGCGCTCGGCAGCGCCGAGGCGCTCATCGAGCTCGGCCTCTACCTCGCGCTGTTCCTCGTGATCCGCGGCGCGCCCGCGCTGCTGCTCTACCGCGCGGAGCTCGCGCACCTGCGCGACCGGGTCGCGCTCGGGTTCTTCTCCGCCGCCCAGCTCCCGCTCGTGGTGGCGATCACGACGGTCGCGCTGGAGACCGGCAACATGCAGTCCGAGACGGCGGCGTCGCTGGTCGGCGCGGGGATGCTCTCCACGCTGCTGTTCCCGCTGATCGGCCTGCGCCTGCGCCGCGACCGGCTGCGCCCCGAGCCGCTGGCCGAGCCCGCGTAGCCTTCACCGCCTGCCATGTCCCGGTTCGTAGTCAAGCTCGGCTCCGCCGTCGTCGCCCACGACGAGGTGCTCGCCGCGGTCTGCGACGAGGTCGCGGCCCGTCGCGCCGCCGGCGACGAGGTCGCGATCGTCTCCAGCGGCGCGATCGCCCGCGGCCTGCACGCGCTGGGCCGCGCGGCGCGCCCGAGCGCGATCGAGGAGCTTCAGGCCGCCAGCGCCGTCGGGCAGGGCCGCCTGTTCCGCGTGTGGGACGAGCTGCTCGCCGCCCGCGGCGTGCAGGGCGCGCAGGTGCTGCTGACCTCGTCGGACGTCGCGCTGCGCGAGCACTACCTCAACGCCCGCCGTACGCTGCGGACGCTGCTGGCCTGGGGCGTCGTTCCGGTCGTCAACGAGAACGACACGACCGCCACCGAGGAGATCTCGTTCTCCGACAACGACTTCCTCGCCGCCCAGCTGGCCATCCTCGTCAGAGCCGACCTGCTCGTCGTGCTGACCGACACCGAGGGGCTCTACACGGCCGACCCGCGCAAGGACCCGGCTGCCGTGCTCGTGCCCGAGGTTTGCGACTTCGACGAGCTGCGAGCGCTGGAGATCGGCCACCACACGGGACCGCTGGGGACCGGTGGGATGCGCTCGAAGGTCGTCGCGGCGGAGATCGCGACGGCCGGCGGGATCGAGGCGGTGATCTGCGGCGGCCGGCGGGCCGGGGCGCTGCGCCGCGCCCTTGACGGGGAGGACGAGGGCACCCGCTTCCGGGCGGGCGCCGCGCGCTACTCCTCGTTCAAGCTGTGGCTGAAGTACGCGAAGCCGAGCCGCGGAGCGCTGCGGGTCGACGCGGGGGCGGCGCGGGCCCTGCGCGAGGGCGGACGGTCGCTGCTGCCGGTCGGCATCGTGGGCGTCGAGGGCGACTTCGACGCGGGCGAGGCGGTGGACGTCGTGCGCGAAGGGGAGCGCATCGGCAAGGGGATCGCCAACTACACGGCGCAGGAGCTGCGGCGCGTGGCCGGGCTGAAGTCGGCCGAGGCGCGCGCGCTGCTGCCGCGCGCCAACGACGAGGCGGTCCACCGGGACTACTTCGTGCTCGCGTAGAGTCTGTCGGGCCATGGCCGTCTCCACCTCCTCCGTCACGGACGTCTGCCGCGAGGCCAAGCGCGCCTCGCGCGGGCTCGCCCAGCTCGACAGCGCCGCCAAGGACGCCGCGCTGCTGGCGATGGCCGACGCGCTGCTCGCGCGCACGCCGGAGATCCTCGAGGCCAACGCCCGGGATCTCACGGCCGGGCAGGAGGCGGGCCTCTCGGACGCGCTCATGGACCGGCTGCGCCTCGACGAGGGGCGCGTCGCCGCGATGGCCGAGGGCGTGCGCCAGGTCGCCGCGCTGCCGGACCCGGTGGGCGAGGTCATCGACGGCCACCGCCTGCCCAACGGCCTCGACGTCCGCAAGGTGCGCGTGCCGCTGGGAGTCGTCGGCGTCGTCTACGAGGCTCGTCCGAACGTCACGATCGACGCCGCCGCTCTGTGCCTGAAGTCGGGCAACGCGATCATCCTGCGCGGGTCGTCGTCGGCCGCGCACTCCAACGCGGTGCTGGCGCGCATCGCCGCGGAAGCCGCGCCCGAGGGCGCGATCTCGCTGCTCGGCGGCGGCCGGGCGGAGCTGGCGGAGGTGGCGACGCAGGAGGGCCTCGTCGACCTGGTCATCCCCCGCGGCGGCGAGGGGCTGAAGGCGGCGCTGCGGGAGGTCGCCACGGTTCCCGTGATCTACGCGGCGTCGGGCAACTGCCACGTCTACGTCGACGCGAGCGCCGATCTCGACGACGCCGTGCGGATCGTCGTCAACGCCAAGGCGCAGCGCCCGGGC
>JANJUA010000324.1 GCA_024710825.1 Solirubrobacteraceae bacterium | reverse complement strand
GGCCGCGCTGCGGCGCCTGGAGCGCCGCGGCTGGGTCACGCTCGTCCCGCGCGCCCAGCGCCGGGCGCCCGAGCACGTCTCCGTCGGTGCCCGCAAGCCGCAGCCCGCGCTCACCGCCGCGCAAGCGGCCGCGCTCGATCGGATCGAGGCCGCCGCCCCCGGCGAGCGCCTGCTCCTGCACGGCGTCACCGGCTCCGGCAAGACCGAGGTCTACCTCCGGGCCGTGGGCGCGTGCCTGGAGCGCGGGGAGGGGGCGATCGTGCTCGTGCCCGAGATCGCCCTCACGCCCCAGATCGTCTCCCGCTTCGTCGAGCGCTTCGGCGACACCGTCGCGGTGCTCCACAGCGCGCTGAGCGACGGCGAGCGCCACGACGAGTGGCTGCGCCTGCGCCGCGGTGAGGCGCGCGTCTGCGTCGGCCCTCGCAGCGCGGTCTTCGCGCCGATCGAGCGGCTCGGGCTGATCGTCGTCGACGAGGAGCACGACCCGTCCTACAAGAACGAGGGCGACCCGCGCTACGACGCGCGCCTGGTCGCCGAGCGCCGCGGCTGCCGCGTGCTGGCGGGCAGCGCCACGCCGCGGCCCGAGAGCTTCCACGCGATGCGCCGCCTCGTGCTCGCCGAGCGGGTCGACGGGCAGGCGCTGCCGCCGGTCGAGGTGCTCGACATGCGCGAGCAGCGCGCCGCCCTGCACCCCCGCACCTTCCAGGCCCTGCTCGACGCGCCGAAGTCGATCGTGCTGCTGAACCGACGCGGCTGGTCGAACTTCCTGTCGTGCCGCACCTGCGGGCGGGCGTGGGAGTGCCCCTCGTGCGACGTCACGCTCGTGCTGCACCGCGCCGGCGGCTACCTCGCCTGCCACCACTGCGGCCACCGCGAGCGCGTGCCGGACCGCTGCCCGTCGTGCGGGTCGGTCTCCGTCGCGCGCCACGGGGCGGGGACGGAGCGGCTGGAGTCCGAGCTGGGGGAGGCGGGACTGCCCGTCCTGCGCCTCGACGCCGACGTCGCCCGCGCCGGCGACGTCCTGCGCGCCTTCGAGCGCGCGGAGCGGGCGGTGCTCGTCGGCACGCAGGTGGTCGCCAAGGGCCATGACTTCCCGGACGTGGCGCTGGGCGTCGTCCTCGACGCCGACGCCACCCTGCGCTTCCCCGACTTCAGGGCCGAGGAGCGGACGTTCGCGCTCGTCGCCCAGCTCGCCGGCCGGGCGGGGCGCGGCTCGGCGGGCGCCATGGTGCTCGTGCAGACGCTCGCCCCCGACGCCGCCTCCATCCGCGCCGCCGCCATGCACGACAGCGAGGGGTTCCTCGCCGGCGAGCTGCGCCGCCGCGAGGCGCTGCGCTACCCGCCGTTCTCGACGCTCATCCGGATCGTCTGCTCCTCCGAGCGCCCGGGGCTGGCGCTCGAGGTCGCGACGGCCGTCCGCGCGCGCCTGCCGGACGCGATGGGCCCCGCCCCGCTGTTTCGCCTGCGCAACCGCGAGCGCGCCCAGGTGGTGCTGAAGGCCGCCGACCGGCGGGCGGCGATCGCCGCGGCGGCCGCCGCGGTGAGGGCCGAGCACCGGCGCGGGATCGCCATCAGCGTGGACGTGGATCCACAGTGATCGGCTCGTAGAATGGGGGCGATGGCCGAAGACGAGGCTCAGGAGCCCCAGTTCGACGAGGAGACGCTGGCCCGCCGCAGCGCGGCGCTCGCCCAGGTGCGCATGCACGGCGACCCGGTCCTGCGCACCCGCGCCCGCGAGGTCGACGACGTCGACGACGAGCTGCGCCGCGAGCTGGCCCGGATGGGGCAGCTCATGCACGACGCGATGGGGATCGGCCTCGCCGCCACCCAGGTCGGCATCCTGCGCCGCGTGCTCGTCTACCGCGTCGAGCACGACAGCCCGGTGGTCGCGCTCGTCAACCCCCGCATCGAGTGGTCCGGCGACGACCTGGAGACGATGGACGAGGGGTGCCTGTCGCTGCCGGGCGTCAGCGTCGAGGTCGAGCGGCCGGTGTACGTCCGGGTGAGCGCCCGCGACGAGCTCGGCGACCCGCTCACGATCGAGGCCTCCGGCCTGGAGGCGCGCGTGATCCAGCACGAGATCGACCATCTGGACGGCGTGCTGATCCTCGATCGGACCTCGCGCGACCAGCGCAAGGCCGCCGTTCGGGCGCTGCGCGAGCGCGAGCGCGCCGCCGCGGCGTGAGGATCGCCTATCTCGGCACCTCGCCGTTCGCGGCGGCGGTCCTCGAAGGCCTGGTCGAGGGCGGGCGCGCGCCCGAGCTCGTCGTCACCCGGCCGGATCGTCCGCGGGGCCGCGGCCGTAGGCTCGCGGCGCCGCCGGTCGCCGCGACCGCCCGCGCGCTCGGCCTGGAGGTCCACCAGCCGGAGGCCGTCAGCGCCGATCCGCGCGTCGCCGACGCCGGCTTCGACGCGCTGATCGTCTGCGCCTACGGCGCGCTGCTGCGCGAGCCGCTGCTGTCGGAGCCGGGCCTGCTGAACGTGCACCCGTCGCTGCTGCCCCGCTGGCGCGGCGCGGCGCCGATCGAGCGGGCGATCATGGCCGGCGACGCCGAGACCGGCGTGGCGATCATGCGCCCCACCGAGGGCTTCGACGAGGGCCCGGTCTGCGCTGTGCGGCGCGAGCGGATCCGCTCCGACGACGATTTCGGGACGCTGTCGGCTCGGCTGGCGCAGATCGGCGTCGACCTGCTGCTGCAGGTGCTCGACACCCGACCCGACTTCCGCGAGCAGGCGCGCGACGGCGTCGTGTACGCGGAGAAGATCACGGCCGAGGACCGCGTGCTGGACCCGGCGCGGCCGGCGGCCGAGCTGGAGCGCCTGGTCCGCGCCCTGCATCCGCACATCGGCGCGCGGCTGGCGCTCCCCGACGGGCGGCTGCTCGGCGTCCGCCGCGCCCGGCTCGCACCGCCGGACGCGGCCGACGGCCTGCTGCTGCGCGCCGCCGACGGGGCGCTGGAGCTGCTCGAGGTCCAGCCGCCCGGCGGCCGCCCGATGGACGGCGCCGCCTATCTGCGCGGCTACGGCCCGCTGAGCTAGACGTGCGATGAGTTCGCATCCGCTACGGACGCAAACTCAGCGCACGTCCGCGGTGACGGGCGCCCGCCAGGCCGCCTACACCGTCCTGCGGCGGGTCTTCGAACAGGGCGCCTACGCGGACCGCGCGCTGCGCGCCGCCGCCGAGCCGCTCGACGCCCGGGAGCGCGCGTTCGCCACGCAGCTCGCCTACGGCACGGTGCAGCGCGCCGGGACGCTCGACCACGTGGCCGCCCACTACGCCCGGCGGCCCGCCGCCAGGCTCGACCCGCCGGTGCTGGCCGCGCTGCGCCTCGGGCTCTTCCAGCTGCTGTTCCTGGACGGGGTCGCCGACCACGCCGCGGTGGCCGAGTCGGTCGAGCTCGCCAAGCGCGACGCGCGGCCGGCCAGCGGGCTCGTCAACGCCGTGCTGCGCAAGGCGGCCGCCGGCGGCCGCGACCTGCTCGCGAGCCTGCCCGACGAGACCCCGGCGCAGGCCGCGACCAGGTACTCCGTCCCGCCTTGGCTGGCGGAGCTGTGGTTCGCCGCCTACGGGGCGCAGGAGGCCAGGGCGCTGCTGGCGGCATGCAACGAGCCGGCGGAGCATGCGCTGCGCGCCAACACCCTGGTCACGACGCCCGACGAGCTGGTCGAGCGGCTCGGCGTGCCGGCCCACCGCGGACCGGACCCGCCCGACGCGGTCGTCGTCGACGCGCCCCTGGACGCCCACGGCTCGCCGCTGTTTCGCGCCGGCGCGCTGCTGCCGCAGTCCCGAGCCTCCCAGCTCGTCGCCCACGCGCTGGACCCGCGGCCCGGCGAGCGGGTGCTGGACCTCTGCGCGGCCCCGGGCGGCAAGACGACCCATCTGGCCGCGCTCATGGGCGACGAGGGCACGATCACCGCGGTGGAGCGCAACGCGGACCGGGCGGACGGGCTGGCCCGGACCGCGAAGCGCATGCGGGCCACCATCGTCCGCGTCGAGGTCGGTGACGCCGCGGACTTCCAGACGAGCGAGCCCTACGACCGCGTCCTGGTCGACCCGCCCTGCTCGGGCCTCGGGACCCTCAGCAGCCGCCCCGACCTGCGCTGGCGCGCGAGCCCCGATCGGATCGAGCGCCTCGTCGGCGAGCAGGCTGCCATCCTCCGCGCCGCCGCCGCCGCGACGAGGCCGGGCGGCCGCCTCGTCTACAGCACCTGCACCCTGAGCCCGAGGGAGAACGAGCGGCAGCTCGCGGCGCTCGACGGATTCGAGCTGCGGTCGACGCGGACCACGTTGCCGCACCGCGACCGCACCGACGGCTTCTTCATAGCCACGCTGATCCGTAGGGTGTAGTCCCTCGTGGACCTCGGACCCGAGTGCCCCAACTGCCACGAGCCGTGGCTGCGGCCGACGAACCTCGCCGGGCGCTACCGCTGCGTTTACTGCCTGCACCGCTACGAGCTGCGCTCCGTGTGCCCGAACTGCGGCGAGCACTCGACGATCGTCAGGATGTCCTCCAGCGCCACCACGCAGTGCAACGCCTGCGGCGACTCCATGCTCCTGCCGATATGACCGACATCCCGCGCGGCGTCGCGCCCTCCATCCTCTCCGCCGACTTCGCGCGCTTGGGCGAGCAGGTCGAGCTCGTGCTGGACGCGGGCGCCCGGACCATCCACTTCGACGTCATGGACGGCCGCTTCGTCCCGCCGATCACCGTCGGGCCGGTCGTGGCCAGCGCCATCGCGCCCCAGGTCCACGACGCCGGAGCGATCCTCGACGTCCACCTCATGGTGGAGCGGCCCGAGCGCCACGTGGAGGCGTTCGCGAGCGCGGGCGCCGACCGGATCCTCGTCCAGGTCGAGTCGACGCCGAACGTCGCCTACGCCGTCAAGGCGATCCGCGACGCGGGCCTGTCGCCCGGCATCGTCCTGAACCCGGGCACGCCGGCCTCCGCCGTGGAGGAGCTGATCGACGACGTCGACGTCGTGCTCTGCATGACCGTCAACCCCGGCTGGGGCGGCCAGCCGTTCCTCCCCGGATCGGTCGCCAGGATCCGCCGCCTCAGGGCGCTGGTGGGCGATCGGGCGGAGATCGAGGTCGACGGCGGCGTCGACGTCGAGACCGCCGGGCCGTGCGCCGAGGCGGGCGCCACGATCCTCGTCGCCGGGTCCGCCGTGTTCGGGGCCGAGGACCCCGTACGGGCCTTCCACCAGATCTCCGCCGCGGCGGGGTACGGGTAGCCGTATGGGAAGGCCCTGACGGGTCGCCGATCATTGCATCAGCAATGGCGACAGCAGCCACAACGGTTCTCATCGTCGACGATCATCCGAGCTTCCGGGCCACCGCGCGGCTGCTGCTCGAGGTCGAGGGCTACGACGTGATCGGCGAGGCCGAGGACGGGGAGAAGGCGATCGTCGCCGCCGGCGAGCTGCGCCCCGACCTCGTGCTCCTCGACGTCAACCTGCCCGACATCGACGGCTTCGCGGTGGCTCGCCGGATCACCGGCGAGGAGGCCGCCCCGGCGGTCATCCTCACCTCCAGCCGCGACTCCTCGGACTTCGGCACCGCCGTGACGCGCAGCGGCGCCCGCGGCTTCATCTCGAAGGCCGACCTCTCCGGCGCATCGCTGGCCGAGCTGCTCGGATGATCCCGCGACAGGTCGTGTGGGGGGTCGGGGCGGCGGCCGTCGCTCTCGGGGCGACGCTCGCCGTGACGCTCTTCGCCACGCTCGACAGCCGGGAGGAGGCCGCCGCCGCGACGGTCGCGCTCCTGCTCGTCGGCGGCAGCTTCGTGGTCGCCGGCCTGCACGCGTGGCGCCGCCGGCCGGGCAACCGCGTCGGCCCGCTGATGATCGCCACCGGCTTCTCGTGGCTGGTCGCCGGCTTCGTCGAGGCGCGCGAGCCGCTGCCGTTCAGCATCGGCTACGTCGCCGGGGCGCTCCCGTTCGCCTTCGTCGTGCACCTGCTGCTCGCCTATCCGACCGGGCGGCTGCGAAGCCGGCTCGCCCGCGTCGTGGTGGTCGCGGCGTACGTCGTCACGACCGTCGGCTCTCTGTCGGTCTCCCTGTTCGTCCGCGAGGTGGACGGCCTCGACGACCAGCCGCGCAACCTGCTGCTCGTCGCCGACGAGCCCGGGCTCGCGGACGCGCTGGAGACGGCCGCGACGCTGACCGGCGTGGCCCTGGTCCTGCTGGCGACCGGGCTCCTGGCGCGCCGCTGGCTGGCGGCGACGCCGGTGGAGCGGCGCGGCCTCGCCCCGCTGCTCGGCACCGGCGCCCTGTTCCTGGCCGCGCTGGCGGTGACCCTCACCGCCGACCAGCTCAGCGGCGACTCCCTCGCGCTCGGCATCCTCGGCGCGATCGCGATGCTGCTCTTCCTGGCGGTCCCGTACGCCTACCTCATCGGGCTCCTGGGCTCGCGGGCTTCGCGGGCGACCGCCGTCGGCGAGCTCGTGCAGCGCCTCAGCGAGGCCGGCAGCCGCGGCAGCCTGCGCGACGCGATCGCCGCCGCGCTGGGCGACCCCGAGCTCGACCTGGTCTTCCGGCGCCCCGACCGCGACGAGTGGGTCGACGCCGGCGGTCGGCGGGTGAGCCTCGCGCGGGCGGGCCTCGGACGGGCGATCACCCCGATCGCCCGCGACGGCGAGACGATCGGGGCGATCGTGCATCACCGGGGGCTCACCGAGGAGCGCGAGCTGCTGGCGAACACGGCGGCCGCCGCGGCGCTGGCGCTCGACAACGACCGCCTCGCCGCCGCCCTGCGTGCGCGCGTGGCGGAGCTCCAGGAGTCGCGCGCGAACATCGTGTCCTGCGGCCTGTCCGAGCGCCGCCGCCTCGAGCGCGACCTCCACGACGGCGCGCAGCAGCGGCTCGTGGCACTCTCCCTGCAGGTGAACCTCGCCGCCGACAAGCTCCACGACGATCCCGCCACCGCCGCGACGTTGCTCGACCGCGCCCGCGACGAGCTCCGCCACGCCCTCGAGGAGCTGCGCGAGCTGGCCCGCGGCATCCATCCGGCGATCCTCACCGACCACGGCCTCGACGCGGCGGTCGGCGCCCTCGCCGGCCGCTCGCCCGTGCCGGTGCAGGTGCGCCCGCTGCCGTCCGAGCGCCTGCCGTCGCCGGTCGAGGCGGTCGCCTACTTCGTCGTCGCCGAGTCGCTGACGAACGTCGCCAAGTACGCCCGTGCGCGGCAGGCGGAGGTGCGCGTCGAGCGCGCCGACGGCCGCGCGATCGTCGAGGTGCGCGACGACGGCGTCGGCGGCGCCAGCGTCGAGCGCGGCACCGGCCTGCGCGGGCTGGCCGACCGCGTCGAGGCGCTCGACGGCCATCTGAACATCCGATCCGAGCCCGGGGAGGGCACCATCGTGCGAGCGGAGATACCGTGCGCGTCGTCGTAGCCGACGACTCCGTCCTACTGCGCGAGGGCGTGGTCCGACTGCTCCAGGAGGGCGGCTTCGAGGTCGTCGGCCAGGCCGGCGACGCGGAGGACCTGCTGCGCAAGGTCGGCGCCCACCATCCGGACGTGGCGATCGTCGACGTGCGCATGCCGCCGACGCACACCGACGAGGGGCTGCGTGCCGCCGCCGAGATTCGAGAGCGCTTCCCCGACACGAGCGTGCTGGTGCTGAGCCAGATCATCGAGACCGGCTCGGCGCTGGAGCTGCTGACGGCCAGCGCCGAGGGAGTCGGCTACCTGCTGAAGGACCGGGTGGCCGACATCGATCGCTTCACGGAGGCGGTGCGGCGGGTCGGCGAGGGCGGCTCGGCGCTCGACCCGGAGGTGGTGAGCACGCTGCTCGGCCGCCGCCGCCGGGACGACCCGCTGGTCGACATCACCGCCCGCGAGCGCGAGGTGCTCGGGCTGATGGCCGAAGGTCGCTCCAACAACGCGATCGCCGAGTCGCTGGTCATCACCGAGCGCGCGGTCGAGAAGCACGTCACGTCGATCTTCGGCAAGCTCGGGCTGGCGCCGGCCGCCGAGGACCACCGCCGGGTGTTGGCGGTCCTCGCGTATCTCAGGGCGTGAGCCCACGCGGGCCCGC
>JANJUA010000281.1 GCA_024710825.1 Solirubrobacteraceae bacterium | reverse complement strand
TTCGGGCTCCGTGGTCGAGGTCCGCCCCGCATGACGTACCTGTTCGCGGACGTCTTCTACTACGAGCCGTGGTGGATGCAGATCCTCAAGTCGCTCTGCATCTTCCTGATCGTCTTCAACCTGATCCCGATCACGCTGCTGGCCGAGCGCAAGATCCTCGGCCGCTTCCAGGGCCGCTACGGCCCCAACCGCGTCGGCCCGTTCGGCGCCATGCAGCCGCTGGCCGACATCGGCAAGCTGCTCGGCAAGGCGCAGTTCCGCCCGCGCAACGCCCAGGAGGTGCTCTACGTCCTGGCGCCGGTGCTGTCGGTGATCGCCGCGGTCGGGACGATCGCGATCATCCCGTTCGGGCCCGTGGTCGACATCTTCGGCACCCCGACGGGCCTCTACGGCATCGACGTCTCCGTCGGCATCCTGTTCGTCTTCGCGCTCGCCGCGATCTCGTTCTACGGACTGGTGCTCGGCGGCTGGGCGTCGGCGTCGAAGTACTCGTTCCTCGGCGCGATGCGCGCGGCCGCGCAGCTCATCTCCTACGAGGCCGCGCAGGGCATGGCGCTCATCGGCGTGGTCATCACCGCCGGCTCGCTGTCGCTCGTCGACATCGTCGAGGCGCAGGCGGGCATGTGGTACATCGTCCCGCAGTTCGTCGGCTTCTTGATCTTCATGGTCGCCGGCTTCGCCGAGTCCAACCGTCCGCCGTTCGCGCTGCCGGAGGGCGAGGCCGAGATCATCGGCGGCTACAACACCGAGTACGGCGGCGGGCGCTTCGCCAACTACTACATGGCGGAGTACGGCGAGGTCGTGGTCATCTCGGCGCTGACCGTGACGCTGTTCCTCGGCGGCTGGTGGCTGCCGTTCGGCATCCACCCGCCGGTGTGGTGCTATCCGATCGTCGTGCTGGCGAAGACGATCGGCTTCATCTTCTTCTTCATCTGGGTTCGCGCGACGCTCCCGGCGCTGCGCTACGACCAGCTGATGAGCTTCGGGTGGAAGGTCCTGCTTCCGCTCGCCACGCTCAACACCCTCGTGACCGCGATCCTGGTGGTGGTGACCTGATGACGCCTCCGTACGATCCCGGCGCCGACGTCGTGCAGGTGGTCCGCGCCCCGAACCCCGGCGGCGCCGGCGGCGCGTACCGCGCCTTCGGCGAGACCCTGCGCGGGCTCAAGACGACGTTCGGCCGCATGCTCGAGAAGCCGTACACCGTCCAATACCCCGAGCAGAAGACGCCGGTCTACCCGCGCTTCCGCGGCCGCCACAAGCTGCACCGCTTCGAAGACACCGGGCTGGAGAAGTGCGTCGGCTGCTCGCTGTGCGCCGCCGCCTGCCCCGCGGACTGCATCCGCGTGGTCGCCGCCGAGAACACGCCGGAGCACCGCGTGTCGGCCGGCGAGCGCTACGCGGCGGTCTACGAGATCAACCTCTCGCGCTGCATCTTCTGCGGCTACTGCGAGGTGGCGTGCCCCTTCGACGCCATCACCATGGGCCACGACTACGAGATGTCGGACTACGACCGCTCGGACCTCATCTTCACCAAGGAGATGCTGCTGGCCGAGCCCCTCGAGCGGACGCCGCTGCGGCGGGAGGGCGAGTAGCTTCACAGCCGCGTTCTTTCCGATGGCCGAGCTCTTCTTCTTCCTCACCGCGATCGTCGCGATCGCAGGCGCGATCGGCGTGGTCGCGCTGCGCAACCCGTTCTTCAGCGTGCTGGCGCTGGTCTGCCACCTGCTTGCGCTGGCCGGGCTCTTCCTGCTGCTGCGCGCCGAGTTCGTCGCGTTCGCCCAGGTGATCGTCTACGCGGGCGCCGTCATGGTCCTCTACGTCTTCGTGGTCGGCTACATCGGCGGGACCGCCGAGCAGCTCAAGGCGTGGGACGGCCCGTCGCACCGCGGCATCGCGATCGTGTTCGCGGCGCTCGTCTTCGTCGAGCTCGCGATCGCCATCCTCGGCTCGAGCCTCAAGGCGCTCGGGACCGACGGCGCCGCCTACGAGCCCGGCTTCGGCAGCCCCGCGCAGATCGGCGAGCTGCTGCTCACCCGCTTCCTGTTCGTCTTCGAGGCCGCCTCCCTGCTGCTGCTGATCGCGGCCGTCGGCGCCGTCGTCCTCGCGCGCCGCCGGGGCGGCATCCACGACGAGCCGCAGCGCGTCGCGGTGAGCGACTTCCTCCTGCCGCCGGGCGTCGGGACGATGGCCGAGGCCGTCGGCGGCCCCGACGGGCGGCCGAACCCGACGCTGACGCCGCGGCGCGAGGAGCCCGCCGAGCTGGAGGGTGGCCAGCGATGACCATCGAGTGGTACCTCGTCGTCTCCGCCCTGATCTTCTGCATCGGCGCCGCCGGCGTGCTGACGCGGCGCAACCCGCTGGTCATCCTGCTGTGCCTCGAGCTGATGCTCAACGCCGGCAACCTCGCGCTGATCGCCTTCAGCCGCATGTGGGGCAACGGCGACGGCCAGGTCTTCGCCATCGTCGTGATGGTCGTGGCCGCCTGTGAGGTCGTGATCGGCCTCGGGCTGATCGTCGCCCTCTACCGCCGGCGCCTGCCCATCGACGTCGACGACCTCCGGGAGCTGCACGGATGACGACCTCGGCCTGGCTCGTCCTGGCGCTGCCTCTCGCCGGGACGCTCACCATCGCGCTCGGGTTCAAGCTCTGGCCCGGCCGCGCGGCCGGCTGGATCGGGACGCTGGCGATCCTCGCCTCCTTCGTCTTCGCCGCGATCACGTTCTTCCGCCTCATGGGCGAGGACGAGCACCACCGCCAGGCGACCTCGACGCTCTTCGACTACGCCAACACGGTCGGCGTCGACGCGAAGGTGACGATCCTCGTCGACCCGCTGTCGGTGCTGATGATCCTCGTCGTCACCGGCGTCTCGATGCTGATCCACCTGTACTCGG
This sequence comes from Solirubrobacteraceae bacterium, assembly GCA_024710825.1. Lineage (GTDB taxonomy): Bacteria > Actinomycetota > Thermoleophilia > Solirubrobacterales > Solirubrobacteraceae > Capillimicrobium. The sequence goes on along the minus strand of JANJUA010000281.1, from coordinate 14,656 downwards.
TGACGTACATGGCGAGCGACCGCGGAATCGCCCGCTACTTCGCCTACCTGAACTTCTTCGTCTTCTCGATGCTGCTGCTCGTCCTGGCGGGCAACTTCTTCCTGCTGATCGTCGGGTGGGCGTTCGTCGGCGTCGCGTCGTACCTGCTGATCTCCTTCTGGTACCGGCGCAAGACCGCGACGGCGGCGGGCGTCAAGGCGTTCGTCATCAACGTCGTCGGCGACATCGGCCTGACGCTCGGCGCGTTCTTCATCTTCAAGAACACGGGGACGCTCGACTATCTGGGCGTCTTCGCGCAGGCCGGCGACTTCGGCACGAACGACGGGGAGCTCGTCGCCGGGCTCGTCCTGCTGCTCGTCGGCGCGTTCGCCAAGTCCGCGCAGATGCCGTTCCACACGTGGCTCGCCGACGCGATGGAGGGCCCGACGCCGGTCTCGTCGCTGATCCACGCCGCCACGATGGTCACCGCGGGCGTGTACCTCATCGCGCGCATGTGGCCGCTGTTCGAGGTCACCCCGGCCGCGGCGGCCGTCGGCGCCGTCGTCGGCGCAGCCACGCTGCTGATCTCCGCGACGATCGGCATCGCCGCGACCGACATCAAGCGCGTGATCGCCTGGTCGACGATGTCGCAGATCGGCTACATGATCATGGCCGTCTCCAGCGGCGCCTACCTCGGCGGCATGTTCCACTTCATGACGCACGCCTTCTTCAAGGCGCTGCTGTTCATGGGCGCCGGATCGGTCATCGGCGCGATGGCGGGCGCGCAGACGATGGACCGCATGGGCGGCTTCCGCAAGGCGCTGCCGTTCACGTTCGTGACGATGCTGATCGGCGGCCTGGCGCTGGCCGGCATCCCGCCCTTCTCCGGGTTCTTCTCCAAGGACGAGATCCTCGCGCTCGTCGGCGAGCGCGGCGGCTGGCACTGGGCGCTCTACGTCGCCGGCTACGTCGGGGCGTTCCTCACCGGCATCTACACGTTCCGGATGATCTTCCGCGTCTTCTTCGGCGAGCCGGTCACCGAGGCGCGTGAGCTCGAGCAGGGCCATCTGCACCACGCCGAGCAGCACATCAACCCGACCGACGGCGAGGTCGAGGACACCGACGTCGGCTTCCCCGGCCCCGAGCACTACATCGCCGAGCGCGAGCGCCCGATGCAGATCGCGATGGGGACGCTGGCCATCCTCGCGTCGGTCGCGGGCATCGCCTACATCTCCCACGTCACGGACTTCCTGCACGAGTTCCTGCACCCGACGTTCGCCGGCTCGGAGTACTTCGACTCGCTCGAGCCGAGCGTCGGCTTCACGGTCTTCGGCTGGGTGCTGGGCACGGTCGTGGGCGTCTCCGGCGTCCTCGTCGCCTGGCTCGTGTGGGTCCGGCGGCCGGGCACGTCCGCGCGCCTGCAGGCCCGGTTCCCGGCGATCCACCGCCTGCTCGAGAACAAGTGGTACTTCGACGAGGCGATCGACATGGTGTTCATCCGGCCGGGCGCGTGGATCGGCCGCTTCGCCCAGCAGACCTTCGAGCGACTGGTCGTCAACGGCACGCTCGTCAGCGGCACGACGATGATCGTGCGCGCCGGCTCGCAGGCCGTCCGCGCGGCCCAGTCCGGCCTGCTGCGCTCGTACGCCGCGATGCTCCTGCTCGGGCTCGCCGCGGTCATCCTCTACTTCCTGATCCGGAGCTGACGAGATGCTGTCGATCCTCATCTGGCTCCCCCTGGCCGTAGCCCTCCTCGCCGCGCTGCTGCCGCGCGCGCTGGCGCCGCGGTTCGCGGCGCTGGGCACGCTCGGGGCGCTGGGCCTGGCGATCTACCTGATCGCCGACTACTCGGCGGGCTCCGGCATGCAGCACGCCGTCGACGAGATCTGGATCTCCGAGCTCGGCATGCACTACAAGCTCGGCATCGACGGGCTGAACCTCTTCCTCGTCGGCCTGACGACGCTTGCCTTCGCGGCGGCCGCCGTCTGGGCGAGCTTCCGCGAGTGGGACCGCCCGCGGCTCTTCTACTTCCACCTGCTGCTCGGCGAGACCGCCGTGCTCGGCGCGTTCCTCACCCAGGACCTCGCCCTGTTCGTCGTCTTCTTCGACCTGATGCTGATCCCGTTCTACTTCCTCACCGGCCAGTGGGGCGGCGAGAACCGGGTCCCGGCCACGATGAAGATGGTCATCTACACGTTCGTCGGCTCGCTGCTCATGCTCGCGGGCGCGGTCGCCACGGGCGTGCTGGCCGCGGGCGACGGGCAGACGCTGTCGTTCGCGTTCTCAGACCTGCAGGAGCGGACGCTCGGCGAGGGCACGCAGCAGTGGATCTTCCTGCTGTTCGCCGCCGCGTTCCTGGTGAAGATGCCCGCGTTCCCGCTGCACGGCTGGATGCCGGACGCCTACAAGGCGATGCCGATCGAGGTCGTCGCGGTGTTCTCCGCGGTGCTGTCGAAGGTCGCCGCCTACGGCTTCCTGCGGATCGTGCTGCCGATCTTCCCGGACGCGTCGGCGCACTTCCAGGACCTCATGCTGGTGATCGGGCTCGCATCGATCCTCTACGGCTCCGTGATGGCGTTCACGACCACCCACGCGCGCCTGATCGTCGGGTACTCGTCGGTCGCGCAGCTCGGCTTCATCACGCTCGGCGTGTTCGCGCTGGACCCGCAGGGCGCCCAGGGCGCCGTGCTCCAGATGGTCAACCACGGCCTGGTGACCGTGCCGCTGTTCCTCATCATCGGCCTGCTGGCCGTGCGCTCCGGCGGCTCCGAGGACATCCGCGACATGGGCGGCATCGCGTTCCGCGCCCCCGTGCTCGCGTCCCTGTTCCTCATCGTGGCGCTGGCCACGCTCGCCATGCCCGGGTCCGGCAACTTCGTCGGCGAGTTCATGATCCTGCTCGGCGTCTTCGAGACGAAGACGGTCTTCGCGTGCATCGGCTTCACCGGCGTCGCGCTCGCGGCCGTCTACATGCTCCGCGCCTTCATCCGGATGATGCACAACCGCGTCGGGCCGAAGGTCGAGTCGCGCGAGGTCTCGCTGCGCGCCGGCCTGGTCCTCGTGCCGCTCGTCGCGGCGATCCTGCTCTTCGCGGTCTATCCGCAGCTCGCGCTCGAGCGCCAGGAGGCGAGCGTCGTGACGGTCGTCGAGACGGCGCAGGAGGTGGCCCGGTGAGCGGTCCGCATATCGACTGGGCGGCGCTGTCGCCGCTGATCGCGCTCGCCGCAGGCTCCATCGTCGTGCTCCTGGTCGGGCTGCTGCGCCCGCGCTTCGCGCGCGAGTCGCTGGTGCCGCTGCTGGCGTTCGTCGCGTTCGCCGCCTCGCTGGGGCTCGTGGCCTGGCAGTGGGACGACAACGCCTCGATCATCGCCGGCGCGCTGCGCGTCGACGAGCTGTCGCTCGGCCTCACGGGCCTGGTCGCGATCGCCGGCATGCTGACCGTGCTGCTGTCCTGGCGCGGCGACGCGCCGCGCGAGTCCGCCCACGGCGAGTACTACGCGATGCTGCTGGCGTCGGCGGCCGGCATGGCCGCGCTCGTCCAGGCCCAGAACCTCGTCTCGCTCTTCCTCGCCTTCGAGCTCCTGTCGATCCCGCTCTACGTGCTGTGCGCGACCGAGCTGCGTCGCGCGCCCTCGCTGGAGTCGGGCCTGAAGTACCTCGTCGTCGGCTCCGTCGGCTCGGCGACGCTGCTCTACGGCCTGGCGCTGGTCTACGGCGCCACGGGCGCGACCGACTTCGGAGAGATCTCCGACGCGCTCGGCGAGGGCTCGATGGTCGGCGACCCGCTGCTGCTGACCGGCCTCGCCCTGTCGATCGTCGGCCTGGCCTTCAAGGCGTCGGTGGCGCCGTTCCACCAGTGGACGCCGGACGTCTACGAGGGCGCTCCCACGGCGATCACCGCGTTCATGGCGACCGCCACGAAGGCGGCGGCGCTGGGCGTCATCATCCGCTTCCTCGACGTCGCGCTGATCCCGGCCGAGCCGGATTGGAGCCCGGTGCTGGCCGTGCTGGCGACCGTCACGATCGTGGTCGGCAACGTCGGCGCGATCGGCCAGACGTCGATCAAGCGCATCCTCGCCTGGTCCGGCGTCGCGCAGGCGGGCTACATGCTCGCCGGCGTCGTCGTGGCGTCGCAGCTCGGCATCCGCGCGGTGGCGTTCTACCTCGCCGTCTACCTCGTGATGAACGTCGCCGCGTTCGCGGTCGTCGTCGCGCGGGCGCGCGAGACCGGCCTCGGCGACTCGATCGAGTCGGTCTCGGGCATCGGCGCGACGAAGCCGCTGCTGGCGTGGCCGCTGACCATCTCGATGCTCGGCCTGGCCGGCATCCCCGGCACGGCCGGCTTCATCGGCAAGTTCGCCCTCATCGACGCCTCGGTCAGCGGCGACTTCGCCTGGCTCGGCGTGGTGATCGTGCTCGGCTCCGCGGTGTCGCTGGCCTACTACCTGCGGGTGGTCGCGGCGGTCTGGATGCGCGAGGCGCCGCGGGCCGTGCCCGCGCTCGCGGGCGGCTCGGGGGACGTGGCCGCCGAGGACCTCCCCCGGTCCGGGCCTCGTCCCGCCGGCTGGGAGGTCACGTTCGTGGCCGTCCTCTGCGCGCTCGCCACGATCGCGCTGGGCGTCGTGCCCGGCCCGGTCTTCGACCTGGCGGCAGACGCCGGGTCGGCGCTCACGGGCCTGTTCTGAGCGACGGCGGCGGTAGCCTTGCCGCCCATGACGACCCCCTTCGCGATCACCGGCTACGAGATCTCGCTGTTCCTGCACATCACCGCGGTGATGGTCGGCTTCGGCGCGACGTTCGCGGAGGCGATCGCGGCGCCCGTGGCCGCGCGGATGGACCCGCGGCACCTGCCGTACGTCCACCGGCTCCAGATCGCCATCAACTCGCGGCTGGCGACGCCGGCGCTGGTGGTCGTCCTGGCCACCGGCATCTACCAGGTCGTCGACGGCGACTGGGAGTTCGGCGACGTCTGGATCAGCGGCTCGTTCGCGATCATCATCGTCGTGGGCGGACTGCTCGGCGGCTACTTCATGCCCACGGACCGCCGGCTGGAGGCGATGGCGAGCGAGGAGATCGCCGCGGCGGGCCCGACCGGCAAGGTGACGATGTCGGAGGCCTACCAGCAGGCGGCGCGCACGGAGGGCATCGTCGGCGCCGTCGTCGGAGTCCTGCTCGTCGTCGCCGTCTTCCTCATGGTGGTCAAGCCGGGCGTCTGAGCGGGTAGAGGCCTCGCATGGAACGCGAGGACCGGCCGGACCACACCGAGGCGCCCGGGGGCCGCGACGTCGGCGCCGGCTACCCGGAGGAGCAGCAGGGCGGAGCGAACCCCGGCGTCGAGCGCGAGCAGGAAGGCGGCGAGGGCGGGTCACGCGCGCCCGACGCGGCCCGCGAGGAGGACGGCGAGCCGGGTCAGGCGACCGGCAACCCGGGCGCCGCGGGGTGAGAGCCGCCGGTGGCTCGCCACGTGACCGTCGGCCGATCGTTGCCACTAGGCTCCCGGCCGTGCGCATCACCGCGAAGGCCGACTACGCCGTGCGCGCCGCAGCGGAGCTGGCCGCCGCGGCGGGCGGAGAGCGGCCCCTGAAGGGCGAGACGATCGCCCGCAACCAGGGCATCCCGCAGAAGTTCCTCGAGAACATCCTCTCCGACATGCGCCAGGCCGGGCTCGTCAAGAGCCAGCGCGGCGTCGACGGCGGCTACCGGCTGGCGAAGGCGCCGTCGGAGGTCACCGTCGCCGACGTCATCCGGGCCGTCGAGGGGCCGCTCGCCTCCGTGCGCGGCGAGGCGCCCGAGGACGTCGAGTACGGCGGGGCGGCGACGCCGCTGCAGGACGTGTGGATCGCCGTGCGGGCCAGCCTGCGCAACGTGGTCGAGCAGGTGACGCTCGCCGACATCGCCGGCGGCCGCATCCCGGCCCGGGTCGCCAAGCTGGCGGGAGACCCGGACGCGCGCGCCCGCCGCTGACCCGTACCCTGACACCCATGGCCTCGGTGACCGGCAGCCCCGCCACGCCGCGCCTGGACGACCTCGCGCGGCTGCGCCGCGTCCGCGATCGGATGGATCGGGAGTACGCGCAGCCGCTCGACGTCGAGGCGCTCGCCCGCGACGCGCACATGTCGGCGGGCCACTTCAGCCGTCAGTTCCGGCTCGCCTACGGCGAGTCGCCGTACGGCCACCTGATGACGCGCCGCATCGAGCGCGCGATGGCGCTGCTGCGCCGCGGCGACCTCAGCGTCACCGAGGTCTGCTTCGAGGTCGGCTGCTCGTCGCTGGGCAGCTTCAGCACGCGCTTCACCGAGCTCGTCGGGATGACGCCGAGCGCCTACCGGCGCGAGGCGGGCGCCGCCACCGAGGGGATGGCGCCGTGCGTCGCCAAGCAGGTCACCAGGCCCGTCAGGAATCGAGAAGCGTCCGCTGCCGGTCGCGGTTAGCGTGCCCCTCATGGACATCACCATCCACTCCAGCTTCCTCCCGCACAGCGACCCGGAGGCCTCGCTGGCCTTCTACCGCGACGTGCTCGGCTTCGAGGTGCGCAACGACGTCGGCTACCAGGGGATGCGCTGGATCACCGTCGGGCCCGCCGACCAGCCCGGCACGTCGATCGTGCTGTTCCCACCGGACGCGAGCCCCGGCGTCACCGACGAGGAGAAGCGGACCGTCGCCGAGATGATGGCCAAGGGCACCTACGCCGGGATCAACCTGGCCACCGGCGACGTCGACGGCGTGTTCGAGCAGCTCCAGGCCGCCGACGCCGACGTCGTCCAGGAGCCGACCGACCAGCCGTACGGCGTGCGCGACTGCGCGTTGCGCGACCCGGCCGGGAACCTGATCCGCATCCAGCAGACCTGAGCATGGCGGGCACGGACACGGACGCACCCGCCGCGCACGTGGCCGACGGCCACGCGGCGATCCGCGTGCACGGCGCGCGCGTGAACAACCTCAAGGACGTCACCATCGAGATCCCCAAGCGCCGGCTCACCGCCTTCACGGGCGTGTCCGGCTCGGGCAAGAGCTCCCTGGTCTTCGGCACCATCGCCGCGGAGTCGCAGCGGCTCATCAACGAGACCTACAGCGCCTTCGTCCAGGGCTTCATGCCCACGCAGGCGCGCCCGGAGGTCGACCTCCTCGAGGGGTTGACGACGGCGATCATCGTCGACCAGGAGCGGATGGGCGCCGATCCGCGCTCCACGGTGGGCACGGCCACCGACGCGAACGCGATGCTGCGCATAGTGTTCAGTCGCCTCGGCCGGCCGCACATCGGCTCGCCGAAGGCGTTCTCCTTCAACGTCGCCTCGATCAGCGGCGCGGGCGCGGTCACCGTGCAGCGCGGCAGCAGGAAGGTCAAGGAGCGGCGCAGCTTCAGCATCACCGGCGGCATGTGCCCGCGCTGCGAGGGCCGCGGCGCGGTCACCGACTTCGACCTCACCGCGCTCTACGACGCGAGCAAGTCGCTCAACGAGGGCGCGCTGACGATCCCCGGCTACAGCATGAACGGCTGGTACGGCCGCATCTTCCGCGGCTGCGGCTGGTTCGACCCCGACAAGCCGATCGGCGAGTACGACGAGCGCGAGCTCGACGACCTGCTCTACAAGGAGGCGACCAGGATCAAGGTCGACGGGACCAACCTGACCTACCTCGGGCTGATCCCGCAGATCCAGAAGTCGTTGTTGTCCAAGGACGTGGACGCGATGCAGCCGCACATCCGCAGCTTCGTGGAGCGGGCGGTGGTCTTCACGACGTGCCCGGACTGCGACGGCACCCGGCTCAGCAAGGAGGCGCGGTCGTCGAAGATCGCGGGGATCAGCATCGCCGACGCGTGCGCGATGCAGATCAGCGACCTGGCGGGCTGGGTCCGCGGCCTCGACGAGCCCACCGTGGCGCCGCTGCTGGAGGCGCTCGGGGAGACGCTCGACTCGTTCGTGGAGATCGGCCTGGGCTACCTGTCGCTCGACCGCCCGTCGGGCACGCTGTCGGGCGGCGAGGCGCAGCGCGTGAAGATGATCCGGCACCTCGGGTCGTCGCTCACCGACGTCACCTACGTCTTCGACGAGCCGACCATCGGCCTGCACCCCCACGACATCCAGCGGATGAACGAGCTGCTGCTCGCGCTCCGCGACAAGGGCAACACGGTGCTCGTGGTGGAGCACAAGCCGGAGGCGATCGCGATCGCCGACCACGTCGTCGACCTCGGCCCGGGCGCCGGCGCCGCGGGCGGCGAGGTGATGTTCGAGGGCACGGTCGACGGTCTGCGCGCCAGCGACACGACCACCGGCCGCCACCTCGACGACCGAGCGACGCTCAAGCCCTCGGTGCGGACGCCGTCCGGGCGGCTCGAGGTCCGCGGCGCCGACACGCACAACCTCCGGGACGTCGACGTGGACATCCCACTCGGCGTGCTGGTCGTGGTCACCGGGGTGGCCGGCTCGGGCAAGAGCTCGCTGATCCACGGCTCGGTGTCGGGGCGCGAGGGCGTGGTGGCGATCGACCAGGCTCCGATCCGCGGCTCGCGCCGCAGCAACCCCGCCACCTACACCGGTCTGCTCGAGCCGATCCGCAAGTCCTTCGCGAAGGCCAACGGCGTCAAGCCGGCGCTCTTCAGCGCCAACTCCGAGGGCGCCTGCCCCAACTGCAAGGGCGCCGGGGTCGTCTACACCGACCTGGCGATGATGGCCGGCGTAGCGACCGTCTGCGAGGTGTGCGAGGGCCGGCGCTTCGACGCCTCGGTGCTCGACTACCACCTCGGCGGCCGCGACATCAGCGAGGTGCTGGCGATGTCGGTGGACGAGGCCGAGGGCTTCTTCGCCGACGGCGAGGCGAAGGTGCCGGCGGCGCACAAGGTCCTCCGGCGGCTCGCGGACGTCGGGCTCGGCTACCTCAACCTCGGCCAGCCGCTGACGACGCTCTCAGGCGGCGAGCGCCAGCGCCTGAAGCTGGCCACCCAGATGGGCGAGAAGGCCGGCATCTACGTGCTCGACGAGCCGACGACCGGCCTGCACCTCGCCGACGTCGAGCAGCTCCTGGGACTGCTCGACCAGCTCGTGGACGCCGGCAGGTCGGTGATCGTCATCGAGCACCACCAGGCGGTGATGGCGCACGCGGACTGGATCGTCGACCTCGGCCCGGGCGCCGGCCACGCCGGCGGGCGGGTCGTCTTCGAGGGCACGCCCGCCGACCTCGTGGCCGCCCGCTCCACGCTGACCGGCGAGCACCTCGCCGACTACGTCGCGGCCTGAGCGAGGCGCGGAGCGCGCACCCAGACGATGTCGCCGTGGGCGAGCTCGAGCTGCTCGGCGTCGTGGCGCGTGAGCTGCACGAGCACCGGGTCCTGGCCGTCGAGCACCAGCTCGACGCGGACCTCGAAGCCGAGATGCACGACACGGCCGACCTGCGCCTCCACCGCATCCTCGCCGGGCTCGAGCTCGACGACGATGTCGTGTGGGCGGACGAGCCGGTCGCCGAGCCGCGCCACCGGACCGAGGAAGCCCATGACGAAGCCGTTGGCCGGCCGGTCGTAGATCTCGCGCGGCGGGCCGACCTGCTCGATGCGCCCGTGATCCATGACCACGAGGTGGTCGGCGATCGCCATCGCCTCCTCCTGGTCGTGGGTGACAAGCACCGTCGTGACGTGCACCTCCTCGTGCAGGCGCCGCAGCCACTCGCGCAGCTCGGCGCGGACCAGGGCGTCCAGCGCGCCGAACGGCTCGTCGAGCAGCAGCACGCGCGGCTCGACCGCGAGGGCGCGGGCGAGCGCCATGCGCTGGCGCTGGCCGCCCGAGAGCTGGCTCGGGTAGCGCTCGGCGTAGCCGGAGAGCCCGACGATCCCGAGCAGCTCCTCGACGCGCGCTCGCACCCGCTGCTTGGGCTGCTTGCGGATCGTCAGCCCGAACGCCACGTTGTCGTGCACGGTCATGTGCTTGAAGGCGGCGTAGTGCTGGAACACGAAGCCGATCTCACGCCGCTGCGGCGGCACGCGCGTCTGGTCGGAGCCGTGGATCTCCACCACGCCCTCGTCGGGCTGCTCGAGCCCGGCGACGATGCGCAGCAGCGTCGACTTGCCCGAGCCGCTGGGGCCGAGCAGGGCGGTCAGGGAGCCGTCCGGTATCTCGATCGAGACGTCGTCGAGCGCGACGAAGTCCCCGAATCGCTTGGTGACCCCGCGTGCGGCGATCATGTCTCGTCCCTCCGTGCGTTGGACAGCGTCATGACGACGAGCGTCGTCAGGGCGATCACGGCCAGCAGGCCGGATGCGGCGTAGGCGCCGGCGATGTCGAAGTTGGCGAAGCGCTTCTCGACGAGCAGCGTGAGCGTCTCGGTCTCCCCGGAGATCTTCCCGGAGACGACGCTGACCGCCCCGAACTCGCCGATGGACCGCGCGACCGACAGGATCACCCCGTAGGCGACGCCCCAGCGGATCGCGGGCAGCGTGATGCGCCAGAACGTCTGCCAGTTGTCGGCTCCCAGCGTCGAGGCGGCCTGCTCCTGCTCGTCGCCGATCTCGCGGAGCACGGGGGTGACCTCGCGCACGACGAACGGCAGCGTGACGAAGATCGTCGCGAGCACGATCCCCGGGAACGAGAAGATCACCTGGAACGGCAGGTCGCCGAGCCACCCGCCGCGCCCGAACAGGAGCACGAGCGCGAGCCCCACGACGATCGGGGAGATCGCGAACGGCAGGTCGATGATCGCGTCGAGCAGCGCCTTGCCCCGGAACCTGCCGCGGGCGAGCACGAGCGCGCAGAGCACGCCGAAGATCGTGTTGAGCGGAACCGCGATCGCCGTCACCTCGATCGTCAGCCAGAAGGCGCTGATCGCCGCCGGCGTCGTGATGGAGTCCCACACGGCCATCACGCCGTGCTCGAACGTGCGGTAGAAGACGAGGCCGACGGGCGCCAGGAGCAGCAGGGCGAGATAGGCGAGCGCGAGGGTGCGCAGGGCGATGCGCCAGCCCCGATCAACGGTCACGGCGTGCCCCCCAACGGCCGAGGGCGCGGATCCCGATCAGCACCACCAGCGACAGCACGAGCAGCACGACCGCGACCGACGCGGCGCCGACCGGGTTGTCGCTCTCGATCTGCTTGAAGATGTACATCGAGGCGACCTGCGTGTCGAACGGGATGTTGCCGGAGATCAGGACGATCGAGCCGAACTCGCCGACGGCCCGCGCGAACGCCAGCGCCGCGCCCGACAGCAGCGCCGGGACGAGGTTCGGGAGGATGATCCGCAGGAAGACCGTGCGGTTGCCGGCGCCGAGCGAGAGCGCCGCCTGCTCCATCTCGCGGTCGATCTCGATGAGCACCGGCTGCACCGCGCGCACGACGAACGGCAGCGTGACGAACAGCAGCGCGAGCAGGACGGCGAGCTGCGTGAAGGCGACGTTGATGCCGAACGGGCTCGTGGGTCCGTAGAGGGCGAGCAGCGTCAGGCCGGCGACGATCGTGGGCAGCGCGAACGGCAGGTCGATGAGCGCGTTGACGAAGCGCTTGCCCGGGAAGCGGTCGCGGACCAGCACCCAGGCGATCAGCATGCCGCCGGCGGCGTTGATCGCCGCGGTCGCCAGCGAGACGAGCAGGGTGAAGCGCAGCGCGGCGACGGCCTGGCGGCTGGTCACCGCGTTCCAGAACGCCTCGAGCCCGCCGTCGGTGGAGCGGACGACGACGGCGGCCAGCGGCAGCAGGACGATGGCGCTCAGCCACAGCGTCGAGACGCCGAGCGCCAGGGCGCCCGGCCGTCCGGCCGGGCGCCTCAGGGTCAGGGCATGGGTCGTCACTTGGCGGTCGAGACCCCGGCCTCTTCCTCGATCTTCGCGATCGAGCCGACCTCGACGTCGAACAGCTCGGTGTTCGCCCTCTCCCAGCCGCCGAGATCCTCGATCGAGAAGAGGCCCGGCGGCGTCGGGAAGTCGTCGGCGTGGGCCGCCAGGACCTTCTCGTTGACCGGTCGGTAGCCCCACGACGCGAACTGCTCCTGCGCGGGCTCGGAGAGGACGTAGTCGAGGAACGAGGCGGCCTCGGCCGGCGCGCCCTCGGTCGTGGCGATGTCGATGTCGATCCTGATCGTGTCGTCGGGGATGACGTACTCGAGGTCGTTGCCCTCCTTGTTGGCGGTGATCGCCTCGTACTCGTAGGAGAGGAGCACGTCGCCGTTACCGCCGAGGAAGCTCTGCAGCGCCTCGCGGCCCGACTTGTCCTGGACCTTGACGTGGTCGGTGATGAGCTCGCGCACGTACGCAAGGCCCGCCTCGGGGTCCTCGGTGCCGCCCGCGGCGCCGTAGGCCGCCATCAGGTTCCACTTGGCCGCGCCGGAGCTGAACGGGTTCGGCGTGAGGACCTCGACGCCCGGCTTCAGGAGGTCGTCCCAGGTGCGGATGTCCTTCGGGTTGCCGTCGCGGACGACGAAGGCCACCACGGAGGTCGTGACGAGGCCCTCGTTCGGGCCGTCCTTCCAGTCCGGGGCCACCAGCCCGGCGTCGACCAGGCGGGTCATGTCCGGCTCGGTCGAGAACGAGACGACGTCGGCCTTCTGGCCCGCCTCGACCGCGCGCGACTGGTCGCCCGAGGCGCCGAAGGAGGTCTTGAAGCCGACCCCCTGCCCCTCGGGCGTCTGCTGGTAGGCGGGGATGATCTCGTCGTAGACGACCTGCGGGGTCGAGTAGGCGACGAGCGACAGCGTCGCCTTGTCGCCCTCGGACGATGCCCCGGCGGCGTCCTTGTCGTCGGACGCGCCGCCGCAGCCGGCGATCGCCAGGACGACGATCGCGAGCGGGGCGGCGAGCAGGTTCCGTGACTTCACAAGTCCTCCAAGTTGGTCTTCTATATCGAGATTGGGGAGATTAGCATAACCCCACTAAGCCGGTGGACTTCATGGCTGCCGGCCGTCTCGCTACCTTCACTCGCCCGCATGGAGTCCTTCACCGAAGCCGAGCGGGCGCGGCTGGCGCCCCACTTCACCGACCTCGACGGGCCGGTCTTCGGCCTCGTGAACCTGCCCGAGACGGTCAAGGGCGCGCTCTTCGCCCGCTACTCCCGCTACCCGGGGACGCTGCGGCGGATGTTCCTCGACGAGTTCGCCGACTCGCTGCCGGAGGACGTCGCGGGCTGGGAGGGCGCGGAGGGCGCGCGCGCCGCGGAGCTCTACGAGCGGATCTTCCTCGGCTACGGCGACGACAGCGTCGCGCAGCTCGGCGGCATGCACATCGCGTGCGAGTGGGTCTCCAACGTGCTGACGAAGGTGCTCCAGCGCCCGCGGCTGGCGGCGTACCTCGAGCAGTCCACGCGCTACATCGCCTACGACGAGCCGATGCCGGCGGGCGGCTACCGCTACTACCGCGACGAGACGCTCGGACCGGAGTACGAGCGCGCGATGGACGCGCTCTTCGCGACCTACTCGGAGCTTCTGCCGCGGATGGCCGCGTGGGTGGAGTCGTCGTTCACGGGCGACGACTCCCCCGCCCGCCGGCGCGCGATCAAGGCAAAGGCGCTGGACCTGCTGCGCGGGCTGCTGCCGGCGGCGTCGCTGTCGCACATGGGCATCTACGCCAGCGGCCAGACCTACGAGCAGCTCATCCTGCATCTGCTGGCGCATCCGCTGCCGGAGGCGCGGCGGGTGGGCGCGCAGATCCTGACCGCCGTCCAGCAGGTGATGCCGAGCTTCGTGGCGCGGGTGCAGCGGCCGGACCGGGGCGGCGAGTGGGTCTCGTACCTGCGCGGGCGCGACGAGGCGGCCGACCGCTGGGTGGCGCGGCTGGGGCTGGACGGCGCCGATGCGGGCGCGGCGGGGCCTTCGGTGCGCCTGCTGCACGTCGACGGCGACGAGGAGGCCCTGCTGGCCGCGCTGCTCTTCGAGGCGGCGGGCGCCTCCGAGGAGCAGACGCGGCTGCGCGTCGCGGCCCTGGGAGCGGACGAGCGGGCGCGGCTGCTCGGCGACCTGGTCGGCGAGCGGCGCAACCGGCGCCATCGGCCCGGGCGCGGGTTCGAGGCTCTGCGCTATCGCTTCGAGATCGTCAGCGACTACGGGGCGTTCCGCGACCTCCAGCGCCACCGGATGCTCACGGCGCAGTGGCAGCGGCTCGGGCCCGCGCTGGGCGCGGACGTCCCGGAGGAGGTCGCCGCGGCGGGCGGCGGAGACGCCTACGTCCGCGCGCTCGACGTCTCCCGGCAGGCGTGGCAGCGCCTGGTGGACGACGGCCACGAGGGCGAGGCGCCCTACGCGCTGTGCCTTGGCTACCGCATCCGCTACGTCCTCGACCTCAACGCGCGCGAGGCGATGCAGCTCATCGAGCTGCGCTCGGGCCGCGAGGGGCATCCGAGCTACCGGGCGGTCGCCCACGAGATGCATCGCCGGATCGCGGCCGTGCACCCGGCGGTCGCGGCGACGATGACGCACGTCGACGAGGAGACCGAGCCGCGGCTCGAGCGCATCCTGGCGGAGATGCGCACCGACGCCAAGCAGTCCGCGCGCGCGTAGCGCCGTGTGGATCGCCCCCTGCCGGCCGAGCCGCCCGTCGCAAGGGCGCCGGTTTCCGCGCGACGGCGCGCGGGCAAGCCGACCGGCATGAGCTCGACCGAGGGTGCCCGCATCACGCCGTACCGGGACGGGCCGTTCCTCGTGCGCGGCCCCTTCACGCTGACCGACCAGGACGGCAACGAGATCGAGGTGGGCCGCGAGACCGTGGCGCTGT